>NZ_RAQN01000013.1:0-136261 GCF_003664375.1 Candidatus Rickettsia colombianensi | reverse complement strand
ACTGATGAAGAATGCAAAAGCTTTTTGATAAACAAGCAGAATTGCAAGAAAAAATAGACAATTGTGATGGATGGAATCTAGAACGTGAAATAGAGATCGCAATGCTTGCTTTACATTGTCCACCAAAAGAAGCAGATATTACAAAAATTTCCGGTGGAGAAAAAAGAAGAGTGGCTTTATGTAAATTGCTTTTAGAGAAACCTGATATGTTGTTACTTGATGAACCTACAAATCATTTGGATGCAGAATCAGTTTCTTGGCTTGAAGATTATTTAAAGCATTATGAGGGTACTGTAATAGTAATTACCCATGATCGTTATTTTTTAGATAATGTTACAGAATGGATATTAGAAATAGATCGTGGAAATTGTATACCGTGGAAATCAAATTATAGTTCTTGGCTTGAGCAGAAGCAAAAAAAATTAGCTTTAGAAAGTAAAGAAGACGATGATAGAAAAAAACAATTGAATCGTGAACTTGAATGGATTCATCAAACTCCAAAAGCTAGACAATCAAAAAATAAAGCACGTATTACAGCATATCAAGAGTTATTAAATAAACAACAAGAACAAAAAACTGATCCTACTCAAATAATTATACCTAACGGACCTCGTTTAGGGGATCTTGTTATTGAAGCAGAACATATAGCTAAAAAATTTAATAATAAAATATTATTGTCAGATTTTAGTTTTAAGGTTCCACGTGGAGCTATTGTAGGAATTATTGGACCGAATGGAGCAGGTAAGTCTACTTTGTTTAATATTATTACAGGTAAAATAATGCCAGATAGTGGTTCTATTAAAATTGGTCAAACGGTAAAATTAGGTTATGTTGATCAATCACGGGATCATTTAGATGATAATAAGACTATATGGGAAGAAATTTCAGAAGGTCTAGATGAATTACAACTTGGTAATAGAATAATTAAAAGTAGAGCTTATTGTGCAGCTTTTAATTTTAGAGGCGGTGATCAACAAAAAAAAGTTGGACAACTTTCAGGTGGAGAACGTAACAGAGTACATTTGGCAAAATTACTAAAAGAAGGAGCAAATGTTATATTATTAGATGAGCCGTCTAATGATTTAGATATTGATACGTTAAGAGTACTTGAAGATGCTATTGTAGACTTTGCAGGTTGTGTATTAGTGATTAGTCATGATAGGTGGTTTTTAGATAGAATAGCCACTCATATTATATCATATGATAAAGAAAATAATGCTACATGGTTTGAAGGAAATTATCAAGATTATCATGAATATATGCTAAGTACTAACGGGGAAAGTATTTTAAATCCAAAATATAAACATAAGAAATTAATATAAATATGTCTTTAACACAAATATTATTAATTTTGTTTGTAGGAATATTGGTAACAAAACCGCATGATATTTTTATAATTATTAAAGAATTTAAAAAAATAAAAGCGTATTTAATTAATATTAAGTCGTCTATTATAAAAAATATAGATGAACCGTTAGAAACAGAGCAGGTAAATTTTTATTTAAAAAAAATTATTAACCTAGAAGGTTATTATCATGGTAATTATGATTTAACGACAATAAAAGAAAAATATTATACGCTAATAATTAACAATGACTTAATAGAAAATGAATCAGCACCTGATATAACAGAGAAACACTAATCCGTGCCTCAATTAATTAAATCTAAGAATTATGCAAAAAGTAGTAAAACTTAACAATATCAAAATAGGAAATGATTTACCGTTTGTTCTAATTGCAGGGCCTTGTCAGATTGAAGGAAAAGATCATGCGTTGTTTATGGCAGAAAAACTTGTTAAATTAACTGGCAAGCTTGAGATTCCATTTATTTATAAATCTTCTTTTGATAAAGCTAATAGAACTTCCGTAAATGGGATTAGAGGACTTGGTATTGAGAAAGGTTTAGGAATTTTATCAAAAGTAAAATCTGAATTCGATTGCCCTATTGTTACTGATGTTCATTCAGAGAGTCAATGTACCGAAACAGCCGAAGTAGCAGATATTTTACAAATTCCGGCATTTTTATGTAGACAAACCGACTTGCTTCAAGCTGCAGCAAAAACAGGTAAAATAGTAAAAGTAAAAAAAGGACAGTTTCTAGCTCCGTGGGATATGAAAAATGTACAAACAAAACTAGAAGCTTTTGGAGTAAAGGATATATTATTTACAGAGCGAGGAGCGTGTTTTGGCTATAATAACTTGGTATCTGATATGCGTAGTCTTGCAATAATGGCAGAGTTAAATGTACCTGTAGTTTTTGATGCCACACATTCCGTTCAGCAACCGGGAGGGCTAGGAGGTAGTACCGGCGGGGAAAGAAAATATGTAGAGTTACTTGCAAAGGCAGCAACTTCTGTAGGTATCGCTGGTATGTATATGGAAGTACATCAAGACCCCGATAACGCTCCAAGCGATGGTCCATGTATGATTAAGTTGGATAATCTAGAATCCATTCTTATCAAACTAAAAAAATATGATAAAATTACCAAAGAAAAATAACTTCAAATTTTACCTTTCAAAATATATATAAATATCCCCTATTAATTCAATTTTAAAATAGAAGTGATAATTTTTACAACATAAGAAATAGAACTTTCTTATCCTCAGAATTCCACCAATTCACCTTTAAATCCTTGTTGTAAATTTACTTATTCAAAAAAATTTTTTAAGTAGTGTTAATATTTATTTATTCAACTTACGGAGCAAAAATGTTTTTATTTGGAGTAATATAAATTATTTTAGGTAAATATATATGTTTAATTGGTGGGAAGTCCCAAACAGGAACGAGGTTTAAAAAATATAAATGATTTTTTGACGGAGTATTTTTAATAATATTTTGGAACAAAAAAACACTCCAAACTTAACTGTTCTTGAAGAATGTAATATATTAATGAAATTACGTAATATTAAGGATATATTAACTCCAAACACAAGCTTCATATCTAAGTATGAATATAAAGATATTATAGCTTGGCTCTCTAATAACACTCGTTCTATATTTAATGAAACATTAGTAAAACCAAATAGCGGGCTTGCAGAGTTTATCCACGTGGCTGCTTTGGATTTTAGTCTACCCCTTTATAACGGAAGATATAAAATATATAGCAAATTATTTAAGGAATAATAAGACTATCGAGCGAGTATTTTTGGACAATTGCGGTATAAATGATAAGCAAATAAAAATTTTAGCTGAAATGTTTAGACTTAACAAAACAATAACTAAACTTTCTTTAGTAAGTAATAAAGCAATAACTAATATCGGAATAAAAACTTTATTAGAGATAAAACATAATAATCAACATAAGCTAGCAGAATTAAAAATCTCTCCTAATTTTAGTGATAATTCAGCATTTCAGCTCATGTCCGAAGTAGATATTTTAAATGAAAATTCTGTAAATGCATATTTAAAGAAAACAAAAGTTCAAAACATCGAAGATGAAATCGAAAATAAAAATTTGCAACCTCTTACAAATTTTTATGAACTGGAAAGACCGGTCATAAAGAACGGTAATAAGCTTTTAAAATGATTGCAGAAAGTCATAATGAAATTACTAAAACAGGAAATAGTATAAATAAACTAATTGCGATGATAGGGATGAACGGAATAGGTACCACTACTCTTAGTTGTTTTTTAAGCGGACAAAAATTAGAAGAAGATGAAGACCGCTCTTTATATGCGAAAGAACCGGAATATGATGAAAAAATACATCATGAATCAGACAATGGATATAAGCGTGTTAATAATTTCTTTATATCTGATGATGAAGGTGGAATTAATATTATGAATGTCCAGGGATTCATAATAAACCCATAGATACTATTCAAACAATTCTTAATTCATATATTTACTGGCAAATATTAGAATTAGCCGAAAAAGTTAAATTTTCAGTCGTAATTAGCGATAATAGTGTAAAGGGTGTTTTTGATTCTACATATAAACAATTTACTAATATTTTGAGAAACGGTAACGGTCAGTTAACTCTGGAAATTAAAGAACAATTAGAAGATGCTGTATCGTATATAATTTCTGTTGCTATAAAAATGAAAGAGAGAAAAATACTAAGATTAAGGAAGAAAAAAGTAACTCAGTAAGCTTTTGAAGAGTAAAAACTTCGATGAAGGACAAAAATTTATAATTACAGAGCTAGGAAAATCTGTAAATTTATTTAAAAAACCTAGCGGTGATACTAAATCTTTTTTAGAAACACTTGAAACCAAAGATTTTTTTATTGTTGTATCTGCTATTTCGTTATTAATTAGAACAATCGCAAATAATGAAATACAAGTAGAGCGGGAAAAAATCTTTTCTTATATCGAGGCTATTTCTCAGAGTAAAAATGAAGAAGAAAAAAACACTAATATTACTATAATAGATGAACAGAAACACGCTAACTTGGATGCATTTGCTTCTTCCACCAAAGGTAAAGGAGATGTTCTAATTAATTCCGGTTCCGATGCAAATCCTCTTATAACTGAGGAACAAAAAAATCTTATAAGTATTGCGTTGAAATTAGAGTTACAAGATATTTTGAGTAAAAAAACCTCATATGAGCCATTGATCATCGAACATGTAAAGAAACTGATAAACCTATGTGTAAGACCCTTTTCGGATACATTTAATATTAAGGACTTAAGTCAAGGTAAATGGGCTACAATAAAAGAAGTATATATAAAACCTCAAAAATCAGATGCAAATAAGATAATTTTACCGCAAGTTTTATCTAATCAAGTAAATGAAAATATTTTAACTATAGGTAAAATTATTATAAATTTTCTTCAAGTCAATAAGCATAACATAATAAGCCCGTTTATTTCTCTTGATTTACGCCAACCGTTAGATTCAGACACGTTCTCAAAAAATTATTCGTTAATTCAACCTTATTTGCCAAAAAAATATTAAATAAATCATCGGTACAAAAAACCAAAGAAACTTTTTTTCTGCTTTAAAAGAAATAGAAGAGCTTGAAGATACATATATTAAATATTCTAATGATCACCTAAATATGGTTTGTTCATTTTTAGAAACTATAAGAAAATTTTATAAGGCAGAAGATATAAAAGATAAAATTCATTTCCAAGGAATATTAGTAACTATGTATATTTCTTAAATCAGCAATGGAAGGCTTTATCTTTTTGTAAAAAACTTTATCCGTAATCGCAAGATTTGCAACCGCTGATGGGGGCAGTTGAAGAAGCAAAAAAAATCTTAATTGAAGAAAATTTATTAGATAAAGCTATATTAGATATGAAATTAAAACATTATCAGGTAACTGATAATGTAGAATCTAATAAAGAAGAAAAAAAATATTATAAAGAAGCATTAGAATGGCTTGATAAACTTACGGGACCGTAAGCTGAACATATTGTTATATCTATAAATGAAATAAAAACCAATGCTCATTATTATTTAGGTATGATCTATGAAAATAGTAAATCGGAATTAGACTGGTTTAGAGCGATAAGAGAATATATTAATGCCTTAGAAATTGATAAAGATTTTAACTTTCTCTATGGTCATGATACCATTCCGTATATTTTTAGCAATATTTGTAAAAAAATAGGTGACTTATTTTTAACACTAGGGAAATGGTATAGAAGTAAAAATGAAAACGGAAGTGCTATAAAGTTAATTCATGAAGCAATGAAAGTTTAAGTATAGCCGATATTGAGGAGAGTAGTAATATTCTTCATGAAATTTTTAGTATTTTAAAAAATAAAAGAGAAATGAAAGCACATTATATATCTTTAGAAAAAGATCTTCATATATCTGTAGCAGAATTTTTGTTTAAATTAAATTTAATGTCAAAAGCAGGACTTGAATATTTGAGAGTTGCAAGTAGAGTTGACAAAAATGAGAAAGAAAAACAAGAATTAGTATCAAAGGCTTTAAAAGCTTTTGATACGGATATGGCAAAAAATACTGCTTTTATACGTGCAATGCTTGACAAAGGCAAAATAGAGGATCTTAGTATGTTTGCCAAGGAGGCCGACAGAACAAAAATTTTAAGTGATACACAGACTATAATAAATGATTTTATTCCACTGTCGGAGCCGCAAGCCAAGGAGTGGCCAAAAGTACAACAAAATCAAAATGAGCAATTGACTAATGAACAAAAAGAAGTAAACAAACAAAATGATACGCAGCCTCAAAAACAAGAAGAAGCTTTAATTCAGCCGCAGCAAAAGCATCAACAACAACCGCCGCCAACGAAAAGTACCCCGCTTCACACTATAGAAAATATACAAAAATCGGATTACTGGTATAGTGAAGATGATATAAAAAATATATTAGAAGCAAATATAGACAAAAATAAATTCTCTATAGTTACCCACGTTGATTTAACAAGCCCTGAACAAGTAAGAGAGGCACTTAGAGAGGGAGTGCATGAGGATTTGAAGAACAAAGGTAAAGTTGTACTTATGCCGATTAATACAGGACATGGGCATTGGGTAAGTATGATGATTAGTAAAGATAATGATACAAATAAGATAATATTTACTTATAATGATCCTTTGGGCAGATCGTTAAATGATCGTCCTGACTTAGTAAAACTTATTACCGAGGTTTGCTCTGATGCAGAAATAATAGATTTAAAAACTCAACAACAAGAAGAAGGAAATACTTTAGACTGCGGAGTTTTTGTATGCGATGATTTAATAAGACAATCTCAAGGCCTTAAAATTCTCTCTACGGAGCAATGTAAAGGACAAGGACTAAATTTAAGAAAATCTCAAGCTGAAACATTAAAACAAAGTTTAATAGCTCAACAAGCCCAAGAATAACATTATTATATTAATGAAGAAGTAATGCCTCCTCTTTATGGTGATAATGACGAAGTTGAGGTAGGTGGAGCAGCTATGTAACCTAATGATCAACATTAAAGTTTGACGTTACAAGGTCATTCCTGCTTTCGCGAGAATGACCTAGGCACTCTAATAACAATGCCCACTCGCAATACTTGGATTTACACCGAGAAAGAATTACCGCAGCCGCATTTTGCTTTAGCTTGCGGATTACTAACGTTAAAATATGAACTGCCTAGCTCTTCTATAAAATCAAGAGTACAATCCAGCATAAATTTTTGAGAGATAGGATCAATGATAATTGTAGCATTATGTTTAGTAATGACATAATCATCTTGCTCTATATTATCTTTTGAGACTAGTTCGTAATTATACATAAGTCCTGAGCAACCGCCGCTATCAACCGAAACTCGCAGTACTAAATTCTTATCTTTTTCTAGCTCTACTAACTCGCAAACCCGTTCAAAAGCTCTATCCGTAATTGTTATCGTCACTTAAAATTACCTTGTAAAATCTCATAAATTGTATAGTATATCTTGATATTTTTCAAGTCGGCGTTGTTGTGTGGTTTAGAAATTGTCAAATTTGTCATACCATGGCTTTACCACGGTATCCAGCGTAAAGCGAGATAAATCGAGCTTTTAGTTTTAAAAACTTGCTGTATTTGTATTTTTTAATTACTAGATACCGTGGTAACGCCACGGTATGACAACCGGAAAACCAAAGTCACACAACAACGTCTTTCAAAATAAAGGATAACGATGCTTGCTTCATACGCTTCTGATCCTCTTAAAAGTAGGGGAAGATTATATAAGGAAATCCCGACCTCTTATAGAAACGAGTTTGAACGTGATCGTGATCGCATTATACATACTAATGCATTTAGGCGTTTGCAATATAAAACTCAAGTTTTTATTAATCACGGGGGAGATCATTACAGAAATAGGCTAACTCATTCTCTAGAGGTTTCGACTGTTGCACGTTCGGTTGCTAATACTTTAAATTTATCAAGTGATTTAGCTGAGACAATAGCACTTGCTCACGATCTTGGTCATACGCCTTTCGGTCATGCGGGAGAGAGAGCTTTAAATGAATGTATGAAAGAGTATAACGGTTTTTCTCATAATGCTCAATCTTTAAAGATACTAACATTACTTGAAAAAAGATATGCGGCTTATAATGGAGTAAATTTAACATGGGAAGTTTTAGAAGGAATCGTAAAACATAACGGCCCTATACTAGGTGAGATAAATGAATATATAGCAGAGTATAATAAGCAAAATGATTTAGAACTTAGTACTTATGCATCAGTAGAGGCTCAAATAGCAGCTCTTGCCGATGATATTAGCTATATTTCGCATGATTTGGAAGATAGTATCGGTGCTAAAATTATCGATTTTAATAGTCTCGCTGAACTTAAATATATTGATCAGCATGTTTTTGAACTCAAATCAAAATTTAAAAATATTAGTTCCTCATGTCTGATTTATGAGGTAGTACGTAAGCTAATACATGAGTTAATTACCGATTTACTATGGCAAACAAAAGAAAATTTAAATAAAGAAAAAATTACTAATATAGACAAAATACGTAACTTGAATTATCAGATAGTGGATTTTACAGAAAAAACTAATGAAAATATTAAGGAAACTAAAAAGTTTCTCCATAAGCGAGTTTATAAAAGTAATAAAATTACGGCCATCAGCCTTAAATGTACTAAAATCGTACAAGGTTTGTTTAAGGTTTATATGGATGATATTAATTTATTGCCGGTTAATTGGAAAATGCTAATAGACTCTAATGAAACATATAGTAAAGCTAGAGTTGTTGCTGATTATATAGCAGGAATGACTGACCGTTTTGCCATTCAGGAATATAATCAGCTTTGTTCGACTTCCTACATAACTTGCTTCTAAGGGTAATTTGTACATCAATCCGGTACTCGCATCCTCACGTACTAAAGTGTACGCTGCGGTGCTGCATTCCGTGTTTTCTTCAAATTCCTCCTTATTAGCAGACGTTTGCAAGAAGTCTATTCGCTGAATTTTAATAACATTTAATAATTATGAATATATTTAATCAATTGAAACAAGATATAATTGCGGCAAGTCAGCAATTATATAATAATCAAGAAATAGCAAATACTGCTACTATTGAAACACCGAAAGATAGTTTTAACGGTGATTTATCAAGTAATATTGCAATGATTATTGCAGCTAAAGAAAGTATTTCTCCTCGGGAAGTGGCTTTAAAGTTTAAAGAAGTCCTTATAACATTACCTTATATTGCAAGTATAGAAATAGCAGGACCGGGCTTTATTAATTTCACTATAAAAGCTGATAGTTGGCAGGCATCAATAAAAGATATTTTACAGTACGAAGAAAAATTTTTTGAAATTGATATAGATAAAAGCAGAAATATTAACATCGAGTATGTTTCGGCAAATCCCACCGGTCCAATGCATATAGGGCATGCTAGGGGTGCGGTATATGGTGATGTGTTAGCAAGGATTTTGCAAAAGGTAGGTTACTCCGTTATAAAAGAATATTATGTTAATGATGCAGGCTCACAAATAAATGATTTAGTTAGTACGGTATTATTACGTTATAAAGAGGCTTTAGGTGAGCAAATTACTATCCCTGCCGGGTTATATCCGGGAGAGTATTTAATTCCGCTCGGGCAAATTTTAGCGAAAGAATACGGCAAGAAATTATTAACGATGAACGATGCTGAAAAGTTCAAAATAGTCAAAAATTTTGCCATAGAAAAAATGCTTGATTTAAATAGAAAAGATTTAGCAGATTTAGGGATTAAACATGATATATTTTTCTCTGAGCAATCATTGTATGATAAAGGTGAGATAGAGAAAACAGTTAAACTATTGGAGCGTATGGGGCTAATTTATGAAGGTACGTTACCTGCCCCTAAAGGTAAAGTTCATGAGGAATGGGATAATAGAGTTCAAAAATTATTTAAATCTACTAAGTACGGTGATAGTCAAGATCGTCCTATAGAAAAAGCTGATAGAAGTTGGTCTTATTTTGCTTCCGATCTTGCATATGCTAAGGATAAAATAGAGCGGGGAGCGAATCACTTAATTTATGTACTTGGTGCCGATCATAGTGGATATGTTAAAAGAATTGAGGCAATAGTTAAGGCTCTAGGCAAAGAGCAGGTTAAAGTGGACGTTAAAATCTGTCAATTGGTTAATTTCGTTGAAAACGGTGTACCGGTTAAGATGTCAAAACGCCTTGGGAGCTTTGCTAGTGTGCAAGATGTAAATCATGAGGTGGGGAAAGATATTATAAGATTTATGATGTTAACAAGGCAAAATGATAAGCCGCTTGATTTTGATTTAGTAAAAGTGAAAGAACAATCAAGGGAAAATCCTATCTTTTACGTACAATATGCTCATGTGAGAACGATATCTATTTTATCAAAAGCTAGAGAATTAATGCCGGAATCTTATAATAGCTTTGAAGCACGTAAGTATGATTTATCTTTATTATCGTCAGAAGAAGAAATTGAGATTATAAAACTTTTAGCTGCGTGGACAAAAACATTAGAAGCATCTGCAAAATATTTTGAACCACATCGCATCGCATTTTATTTAATAAATTTAGCTTCAAAATTTCATTCTATGTGGAATTTCGGTAAAGAAAATAGCGACTATAGATTTGTAATTGAGAGCAATAAAGAATTAACTCTAGCACGTCTTGCTCTTGCAAGTGCCATACAGAAAGTTATAGCTAGCGGTCTCGAAGTGATAGGTGTAGAACCAATGAACAAAATGTAGTTAGGTTTTCATCGTCATTGCGAGGAGGTGTTGCTCGCGTGGATCGGTAAAACCCATTGTGTCACCCCGTGGCTTGACCACGGGATCCAACATAAAGCGAGATAAATCGAGCTTTTAGTTTTAAAATTTTATCTGTATTTAGATTTTTTATTACTGGACCCCGTGGTCAAGTCACGGGGTGACATCTCAAATATTTTATATATCATGATCAATAATATTTTTATTAAAATATTTCTAGTATTTTTAATATGTATATCCGCTATTTATTTTGGTTATCAATATTATCAGAATAGCAAGCCGGTGATTACTATTTATCCTGATGAGTTGCCTACAAAAATAAAACCGTCTATAATAGAAAATAACCAAATAGCAGCAGTATATAATACGATATATGAAAATCTTATTGCTAAAGATACAAATATTAAAACCGTAAAATTGCTTCCTGATCCTGAGAAACCTATGAATATAGATTCTCGTAACCAAAGTCAAAGCGATGAATCTTTTGATGAAATATCCAACCTTATTGCATTAATAGAGCCAAGTAATAACGCAAATGAAACTGATTTAAATATCATAAAGCTTGAAAAAGGAAGTAAGGATAAGGTTAGTAATGCTAAAAATTGTAAAAATAATGAAAGTTATAAAGTACAACTAGGTTCGGTAAAATCTGAAGCAGAAGCAATGCAAGAAGGGGAAAGAATAAAAAAGAAATTCCCAAAAATTCTTAAAAATGTTGTTATCACAACCAAAAAAGTTAAATATGAGGACGGCAAATTTTTCTATTTAATCTTAGCCGGTGATTATGGTAGTCTTAGTCAAGCCAAAGGGGTTTGTAAGAAACTAGCTTATAACAAACAGAGTTGTGTATTAAAGTGATATTTTAGTGTCATACCGTGGCTTGTCCACGGTATCCAGAAAAACAATAAAAAATACTAATGATATTAGTATTTTTACTAGATCCCACGATCAAGTCGCGGGATGACAGTGGTGAAATTGATCCATGCAACAACGATTACTTGCAATGACAATGACAATAAATAAAAAGCCCTTCAACATCAACAAATATTAAATAACTTATGAAAGAAGCTAAAATAGAAAATATTGACTTTGGTAATGCATTATCGGAGCGTTATCTTGCTTATGCGTTGTCAACGATTATGTCACGTTCGCTTCCTGACGTACGTGACGGACTCAAGCCTGTACATCGTAGGTTATTATACGCAATGCTACAGCTAAGGCTTGAGCCGAATTCCGGTTATAAGAAATGTGCAAGGGTGGTTGGTGACGTGATCGGTAAATATCACCCGCACGGTGATGTAGCAGTGTATGATACTTTGGTACGCCTTGCTCAGCACTTTTCATTACGTTATCCTTTAATTGACGGGCAGGGCAATTTCGGCTCTATCGACGGTGATAATGCAGCGGCTATGCGTTATACCGAATCACGTATGACGGAAATATGTACTTTATTAATGATAGACATCGATAAAGATACGGTAAATTTCCGCCCTACTTATGATGATTCCGATTTAGAACCGGTAATAATGCCGGCAAGTTTTCCGAATTTACTAGCTAATGGTTCTGAAGGGATAGCAGTCGGTATGGCAACCAATATACCGCCGCATAATTTACATGAGTTATGCGATGCTTTGGTGCATTTAATCGACCACCCGAAAGCTGAAATTAACGATATAATGAATTTCATTAAAGGTCCTGATTTTCCAACCGGCGGCATAATTATTGATAAAGCTGAAGTTATTAATGTTGCATATACTACTGGACGTGGTAGTCTTAGAGTAAGAAGCAGATGGGAAAAAGAGGAGCTAAGTTACGGTACATATCAGATAGTCGTAACCGAGATACCTTATCAGGTTCAGAAATCAAAACTTATAGAACAAATAGCGATATTACTAAAGGATAAAAAAATCCCGCTTGTTAGCAATATTAGAGATGAATCAACCGATATTATTAGATTAATTATCGAGCCTAGAGATCGTAGTTGTGATCCACAAATAGTTATGGAATCTCTATTCAAGCTAACGAATTTAGAAAGTCGCATTCAGTTAAATATGAATGTGATCGGCAGTAATAACGTGCCGAGAGTAATGAATATTTTAGAGGTTTTACAAGAGTTTTTAGCTCACAGACAAAATATTGTTACTCGGAGGTCAACTTATCTTTTAAACAAAATCAAACATCGTTTAGAAATTCTAGAAGGTCTGAGAATAGCTTATCTAAATCTTGATGAGATAATTAAAATCATTCGTGAAGAAGATGAACCGAAAGCAATAATGATGGAGCGGTTCAAGCTAACCGAAATACAGGTAGAAGCGATATTAAATACCCGTCTTCGTTCACTTCGTAAACTTGAAGAGCAGGAAATTATTAATGAGCATGGTAATTTGCAGAAGCAGCAAGCTATATTAGAAGAGATTTTAAATAATCCAAAAGAATTATGGAAAGTAGTAAAAAAGGAAATAAAAGCAGTACAAACAAAATTCGGATTAAATACGGTAATAGGAGCTAGACGTACAAGTTTTGAAGAAGTAACGCTTACGAATCAAGTAGTTGATATAACGGCGTTTATTACTAAAGAACCGATTACTATTATTTGTTCAAAAATGGGGTGGGTGCGTTCGTTAAAAGGTCATAACACCGATTTATCGACTATCAAATATAAAGAAGGTGATGCAGAAAAATTTATTTTAGAAGCTTACACGACTGATAAAATATTAATAGTTAGTTCAGAAGGCAGGTTTTTTACTTTGCTTGCCGATAATATTTCCAAAGGTAAAGGAACAGGAGAATCTATAAAGCTACTTGTGGATATAGGCAATAACGATATTACAAATATTTTAGTCTATAAACCTGATCAGCTTTTATTACTCGCAAGTAGTGTAGGTAAGGGATTTTTAGTTAATTCAAACGAAGTAATGGCTCAAACAAAAACAGGAAAGCAAATTATGAATGTACCGGATGGTCATGCATGTATAGCTTGTTTACCTGTAAACGGGGATAGTATTGCTTGTACCGGTGAAAGTCGTAAATTACTGGTATTTAATATAGATGAAATACCTGAAATGAAAAAAGGACAAGGTGTAACGCTGCAAAAATTTAAGAATGCAAAGCTTCTAGATATTAAAATATTCAATAAAGAAGACGGCTTAGGTTGGAATAACAATGGAAAAGTCAAACTTGAGAAAAACATTGTTGCATTTTTAGGAAAAAGAGGTAGTACCGGTAAATTACCTCCTATGGGCTTCCCAAAAAATAATAGATTTTCATCATAATTATAATAAAGATTGAGTGTATACAAAAAAATAGCATATTTTATATGGTTTGATACAAGCAAATTATTTATAAATTCGCTTGTACCGTTCTATTATTAAAAGTTTTTATAGGCTTTTAAATTCATCTTACCTATTTAAATTAATAGATGTTACTATCTCCTACTCCTATAACATCAACCTGATCATCATGATGACCTTCCTCTAACTGATAATATGTAAAATCTTCATTATTATTACCGAAAAGGTTATAAACACCAGTTAATAACTTATTACTATCTTTGAAAAATTGAATTATAGAACAAGTCTCTCTAATTGTATCTATTAAAGGTTTTCCGATAGCGGTAGCAGCAGCCATAAGTGCTGGTACCTTTTATTGCATCAAATTTGCTTATAACGTGGTTGGAGCTTGAAATTTTTTTTAAGGTAAAACCTATACTCATTAAATGAGGGATTGCAGTAATATATTTATCTATAATGTTACTTGTTTCCATCATGTTTTTAAATACATTTAATATAGGAGAGAAAAGATTTTCATTGTCCTCTGATGCTGGTTTTTCGATGTTGTGAGTTACATCTATCTTTAGAGAAGTATCCTTTTTCATATTAAAAAACTTCAATGCTGCCTCAAAATCCCCGCCTTTTGTATAGACTTTCTGAATATTTAAAGCATGTAATATTATAAATATTTTTTTAAGTTGGAACTATAATTTAGAAGCGGTTGCATATCTTGTAACTGCTTTTAATCCATTTACAAAGGAATATCCTGAGCTTGTAAATTGAGCATGATTCATAGTGTTACTCCTGTTTTAAAATAATAAAAATCATATATCATAGGATTACCATATATTATGGTTTGGTTGCATCACAATATATGGTAATTAAAGAAAGTCAATATCTAAAAATAAAAAAGTAAATGAAGTACAAAGCTAAGTATAATTTGACAAGAATTAGAGAGCTGTAAGCTAATAGAATGGCTTAAAGATTTAACAGAAGACAAGACTATTGCAACGATGGAACTATAAAATTTATTGATAGTTTAATTAAAAAAATGGAATAATCAAGGCATAAGATTGCTCTAAGCCTTGATTATAATAATAATTAATTTGTAAATAATTAAAACTTAAGTTTTGTACCTATAAGAGCAACAGTACCTCGTGTTGTTTTACTAGGTGCTTCAGGGTAATATACAGGTTTACCTTTAGCTTGGAAATGAGAAATTTCAGCATATGGTAATAAACCAGGCATGATCTTATATTCAGTAGCGAGGCTTACAGCATCAACGGTGTTTTTATATTTTGAAGTTTTAAGATATTCAAGACTTGTTTTTATAGGTCCTTGTCCATAAGCAACTGCTCCATTGTAATAATAGGTATCACGACCGACTTTATAATATTCCTTAGCGGTTAAGCTTTTACCTAAATTACCGTAAGAAGCCCCACAAGAGAAATTACCGTAAGTAAATACAGCTCCAAGATTATATGCTTTTAAATTAGAAAGCTTATAAGTATTAAGCACTTGGATTGTAGTTCTTTCTCTTTTAGCATGAATAAGACGACGAGCAGGTTTACCGTATTCTCCGGTAACGGATAATTTTAAGTCTGCATCTTCACTAATTTCATGTTCATAAGTTAAGCCGGCAGAAAAAGCATCTCGAATATTCTGATTTATAGTCATAGTTTCGCCGTTTCCTAAGGTAACCGTTTTTATTCCAGTTTTAGAAACACTAATCCCGTTTCTTCCTGAACTTTCAAGCGTTAAATTATTTATATCTTTATTACCGCCTGTATTAGCAGTGTCCGGAGTATAAGAGATACCAGCTTGGAAGCCTTTCATTTTAGGCGTGAAAAAGTTGAGTCTTCTAGCTTTTTCAGTTTTTTCATTGATTTGATCAAAAGAGTTCGAGTATGATTCAAGATAAAAGCTAGCACTAGTATCAAAATCCGGTTTTAAACCGTTATATCTCATATACTGATCGTCAAGTAGAGCATATCTACACCATCCTCCGGTACCTGCGGTTACTTGAGAGCCGGCAACACGCAACTTAGCACTTGCATCGACAGGAGAGCCTAATTCTACTTTACCGTAACTAGTTTCAATAAAGATATGTGATCCGTTATAACTTGCAGAGGTTTTTGCTCTTGTAGTAGGCTGAAGCACTATTTTAGCACCTGCTATTACATCATTGATAGTTTTAGCAATAGTTGCCGCAAACGCTGCTTCCGTGTAAAACCCTAGCTTTTTCCTGTTATCAGTTACATTTTTATCAAATAAAATTAAATGATCCTGTTTAATATAACCGCTTTCAAATAAATAGAATCCTTCTAATTTTATTTCAGTATCAGAATTAGAAATAACAGGTGTTGGATTTTCTTCGGCAAGACCAGCCGATGCAAGGCAAATAATACTTGCAGCTAATAATAATTTTTTCACTTTAATAAAGCCCCTATAAACTTAAATAATAAAATTTACTAATACAAAATAAATTTTTAGTATTAATAAATATAAATCAACTATGTTAAAATATAATAATACTTTTCAGAATTGACAATAAAAAACTATTTTAATTTGTAATAATTTAAAGTATATAATGTTGTATTATTATCACTATCATTATTCAAGTAGTCTCAGACTTATAGTTTTAAAGAAAAATTTTGTATTGTAAATAATTATGAGTTATAATTATTAGTTTATTAATAAATTAAGTTTTGATTATGGCTATAATGTCAGATAAGTGGATAAAAGAAGCTGTTATAAATCAAAGTATGATAAGGCCCTTTGTGGAAAAGCAGGTAAGAGTTCATAATAAAGAAAAGATTATTTCTTACGGCTTATCTTCTTACGGCTATGATGCTAGAGTATCTAATGAATTTAAAATATTCACCAATATAAATTCTACTACGGTTGATCCAAAAAATTTCAGTGAATATAATTTAGTTGATAGAGAGGTAGATGTGTGTATTATTCCACCTAATAGTTTTGCCCTTGGCAGAACTATAGAATATTTTAAAATACCGCGTGATGTATTAGTTATTTGTGTCGGCAAGTCCACTTATGCAAGATGCGGTATAATAGTAAATGTGACTCCGTTAGAACCGGAGTGGGAAGGACATGTAACTTTAGAGTTTTCTAATACTACTCCATTACCTGCTAAAATATATGCAAATGAAGGAGCTTGTCAGTTTTTATTTTTAAAAAGTGATCAATTTTGTGATACTTCATATGCCGATCGACAAGGAAAATATATGAAACAAGTAGGCGTAACTTTACCGTTAACATAACTTTTTTATGTAAGAGCCTGTTCGCGATCTTAATTTTAAAGCTAATTAAAATCTTTTTAGCTGCAAATTATAAGATTTTTTGAAATAAGAATACTATTCCTACAAAATCTTATTAATTTTCGCTTAAAAACCTGTTTAATTATCAATCAAAATAAAATCGCGAACAGGCTCTAAAAAATTATATTAAATTTTTTAATAAGGATTTTTATGAGTACAATAAACACCGATACTAATGAGGCAATGCCACATATTTCCGTTAATGCACAATATATAAAAGATTTATCTCTTGAGAATCCTTCTGCCCCGTCTTCTCTTGCGGCTTTGGATCAACGCCCTCAAATTGATTTATCTCTAGATATAAATATTACTAATTTATCGGAAGAAAATTTCTATGAAGTAGAGTTAAATATCGAAGCAATTGCAAGAAATGAGAAATATAAATTATTTCAGATAGAATTAAAATATGCCGGAGTATTTAATTTAATTAATATTGATTCTGAACAACATCCGATTTTATTATCCGTTCATTGTCCGGCAATGATATTTCCATTTGCTAGAAAAATTATAGCTAGCTGTACTCAAGATACAGGATTCCAGCCTTTAATGATTGATCCTATAGATTTTGGTGCCTTATATCATAAGAAAATGTCGGAGCATCAAAACTAAGAAAATCATTTAATTATTTAATAAATTTCGTTTTAAATGCCATGGTTTTTAAATCACAGATAGAGCTTAATAGTAAAAATTTTATCAATTTGATTAAATATTCTTTACTTATGTTATTAATAAATGTATAAAGCACTAGATAAAAAATTATAATTTAGTTAACAATAATTAACTGTAATTAAATTATAGCACAATATAAAAATTGAATTTTATGGAGAAAAATAATGAGAGTTTTGTTAATTGAAGACGAGCCGGAAATGGCTAACTTAATTGAGCTAACTTTAGCTTCAGAAGGGATAGTTTGCGATAAAGCTTCAGTTGGTGTGGAAGGTTTAAGACTTGGTAAAGTCAGTGGTTATGATCTAGTGATTTTAGACCTTATGTTACCGGATATTAATGGTTTTGAGATATTACTAAGATTGCGTGCTGCCAAAATAAAAACTCCAATCTTAATTTTATCTAGCTTAACGGATACCGATCAAAAAATTACCGGTTTCTCTTCCGGAGCCGATGATTATCTAACCAAACCGTTTGTAAGAGAGGAATTAATTGCTAGAATTAAAGCTATAGTTAGACGTTCTAAAGGGCATGCAGCATCAGTATTTAGGTTTGATAAGGTTAGCGTAAACCTAGATACTAGAAGTGTAGAAGTTGACGGCAAAAAAGTACATTTGACGAACAAAGAATATGCTATTTTAGAGCTATTAATACTCCGAAGAGGAACTATCTTAACTAAAGAAATGTTCTTAAATCACTTATATAGTAGTGTTGACGAACCGGAAATGAAAATTATTGACGTATTTATTTGTAAACTTCGTAAAAAGTTAAGTGATGCTGCCGGCGGTAGAGATTATATCGACACAGTATGGGGACGCGGTTATATGCTAAAAGAATATGATGAATTACAACAAAAAGAAATTTTAACACAAGGAGCATAATTAATGCCTTTATCGACTTCTTTACTTGGTAAAAAAAGTACTTATAAAGATAGTTATGATGCGACTTTATTATTTAAAATTCCACGTATAAATAATCGAAACGAACTTGGAATAAATAGTAATAATCTTCCGTTTTACGGGATAGATGTTTGGAATACATATGAACTATCTTGCCTTAATAAGAACGGTAAGCCATGGGTTGGAGTAGGCACTTTTTATATACCGACGGATTCTGAAAATATAGTAGAATCAAAATCATTTAAATTATATCTAAATTCTTTTAATAACTTTGTTGTTGAATCAGTAGAAGAACTAGAAAGAATTATCTTGCAGGATCTAAGTAATGTTACACACGCTAAAGTAACAGGACGTATATTTCCTATAAATACAAAAATAGAATTTGGTATTCCAAGCGGTAAAAATATCGATGATTTAGATATAGTATGCAATAATTACGGTCCACCCGATAATAGTTTAATTGAGTATGAAGATGTTTTAGTAGAAGAAGAGATTAATTCTAATTTACTAAAATCAAATTGCTTAGTAACCGGTCAACCAGATTGGGGTACAATCGTTATAAAATATAAAGGAAAAAAGTTAAAACATGATTCTTTCCTGAAATATCTAATATCTTTTAGAAATTGTAATGAGTTTGCAGAGCAGTGTGCCGAGCGTATTTTTACAGACATTAAAAACGCTATAAATCCTGATTTTCTTTCTATTTATATAGTATATACTAGGCGTGGAGGAATTGATATTTGTCCCTATCGTTCTACCGATAAAAGTTATACTTTACCTAGCGATAAACGGCTTATTAGGCAATAATCACTTTTCTAATCCATAAAAAAATCCGTTTGCGAGAAAGGCATTGTCCGTGTGGATTGAAAAACGCATCTGTTGTCATTCCGTGGCTTGACACAGTGGATTTTACCGGTCATCCAGCAATGTTCCGACTATACAGGAATGACATAAACGAGCTATGCAATAACGCTGATTAAGGCGGATAACAATCAAAAAATAATTCACGTAAGCAAGCTTTTCGCAGGATAGAAGTTAGTATAATTTTATGATTCTTTTGTAGGATTTTGTGGAGGCTTTAGGCGTTCTACTATTTTATTCAGGTCTATTTGACTACAGATCCCCAGTAACACGGGATCACGAGGACGAATAGAATTCATATTCCAATGGCTACGGGTTCTAATAGCATCTATAGTAGTTTTAGTAGTACCTATTAATTTAATTATTTGATGGTCTTGGATGTTCAGATAATTAGACAATAACCAATATATAGCATCCGGTTTATCTTGACGTCTTGCTATAGGAGTGTATTTAGCACGCTGTTTTTTCTGATTTTTCATCAATTCATCAGCAAGGCTATATGAAATTTGTAAATTAGCATTAGGATCTTTACTGCAACGCTCAATTTCCTCTAAAGTTAACTGACCGTTTACAATTGGATTTAAACCTTTTATAGATTGTGCTACTTCATCGTCAGCCATACCTTTTATTTCAAATTCATGAATACCGCAAAAATCGGCAATTTGTTTAAAAGTTAAAGAAGTATTTTCAATTAACCACATAGCCGTGGCTTTTGGCAGAAGCGGTAATGTTTTTTGCGAATTCATGATAATTGTTTTTTGGCTTAATTTAAGAAATTATAACAAATAGAGTTATTTAAGTCAATCTTCATTTAGAAGCTTAACTATCTCCTCAACTACTTTCTTAGCATCGCCGAATAACATAAAAGTATTATCGTGATAAAATAGCTCATTTTCTATACCTGCATATCCTGATGCCATAGAGCGTTTAATAAACAAAATCGTACGTGCTTTTTCGACATCGAGTACCGGCATACCGTAAATTGGACTATTCGGATCATTTTTAGCAGCAGGATTAGTTACGTCATTTGCCCCAATCACAAGCACTACATCAGTGGTAGCGAAATCTCTATTAATTTCTTCAAGCTCAAGTACTTTCTCATAATCTATATTAGCTTCTGCAAGTAAAACATTCATATGTCCAGGCATTCTACCGGCTACCGGATGTACGGCAAAACGTACATTAATATCTGAACGTTCTAATATATCAACCATCTCTTTTATTATATGCTGAGACTGGGCTACTGCCATACCGTAACCAGGGACAATTATCACCGACGATGCATTAAGTAGTAAATGTGCCGCATCTTCAGGGCAGCTTGTTTTTGCTATTTTATCGTCGTCTATATCCTTGTTAATTCCAGTAGGTGCAGGCAAAAACGCCCCAAAAATAACCTTAATTAATGAGCGATTCATCGCTTTGCACATTATATAGCTAAGTATAGCTCCGCTACTACCGACCAATGCCCCGGTAATAATAAGTAGGCTATTACTAAGCGTAAAGCCAATACCTGCTGCTGCAAAGCCTGAATATGAGTTTAGCATCGATACTATAACCGGCATATCTGCACCGCCTACCGGTATTATTAGTAATACTCCGATTAACAGCGATAAAAAAACTATTAGATTAAATAAAAATATATTTTCTGAACGAATAAATAATATAATCAGAAGAACTAATATTATTGCTGTTAATAGGCATATATATTGCTGACCGTAGAATTTTAGTGGGCTACTTTTCATTAAGCCTTGTAGTTTTAGGAAAGCTATTACCGAGCCGCTAAAAGTTAATGCTCCTATAGAAACTCCAAGCGATATTTCTATTAGCGAATTAATAGGTAAACTTCCTGCTATTCCTATAGAAAAATTTTCAGGAGCAAGTATCATAGCGTAAGCTACAAATACCGCAGCAAGACCAACGAAAGAGTGAAATCCAGCAACTAATTGAGGCATTGCCGTCATGGAGATTTTAAGTGCAATAATCCCTCCGATTATACCGCCTAATAATATAGTTGTTATAATGGGTAATTTATGAGTAAAATCCGGTAGGAAAAAAGTAATGCCGACTGCTATCGCCATCCCCAAAATACCTATGGTACTGCCTAAACGTGCTTGCTTTTGTGAGGATAAGAATTTGAGTGATAGAATAAAGCAAACAGCCGCAACTAAGTATAATAACTGGATAATTTGTAGGGACATAGGTGAATTTATTTAATAATTTGGAAACGTCATTGCGAGGAGGTTAGCCTGCGTGGCAATCTCATGAAATAATAACAAACTCCTGAGATTGCTTCGTCAATTACTTCGTAATTTCCTCGCAATGACGGCTCAGTTATCCATACAACAATGTCTCTTCGCAATGACGAGAGATTTTTAAAAAGTAAATCCTATACCTACGGAAACTATTAAAGGATTAAGTTTAACTTTAGAGATCACGGTTTTATTACCTACTAAATTCGGTTTATACTCAAGTTTAGGATTTAAGAAAAATTGTCTTACGTCAATATTGATTAAAGTATCATCTTTAGCATAAAAATCTACACCTATTTGTCCTACGGCACCGTGTCCGTTTCTAATTTTAAGACCGGTAGCTTGTGTAAGCATATAAGAACCGTGATAACCTATACCTATATATGGTCTTATTCCACCGTAAGGAGCTATATGAAATTGTCCGGTAACTGTTGCAGGAATCATATAAATAGGTTTGTTTTTTCCTATTTTGACATTATCCACGCCATAATTATGAGCAACGGCTGCAAGGGATGTATATTTAGTGTGTAAAACATTAAAGCCAAGCGATAATTCAGTAGCTAAATAATTATTAAAGAATATAGTAGTGGACGTATCACCTCCATAACCGTTTTTTGCAATTTCTCCTACTGAAACAGGTTGAGGAGAGGTAGGAGTAGGTAATCCTTTTTGCTTAGTACTTGAAAAAACACCACCTAGACGCATCTTGAAAACTAAACTTCCTTCATTTTCGTAATACGGTGTACTATCATAGTCAGGAGCAGAATCTACATCATCATACATGCTTTTAGCAAAACTATTAATACTTATGCTGGACACAAACAAAATTATCCCTAATTTTTTCACTATTCTTAACATATAATTATAACCTTTACTTGCTTAAAATTGATTACCGTATTATTATATAAAGTTTTTGTTTATATATTTATACCATTGTCATAAAAAATAGAATTCTTTTATGCTAAAAGTCAAGACATTTAAGTAAAATTATAGAAATTATTAGAGCATATTAATGAATGATGCATTAAAAACATATTTAACCGGTATAGGTTGGTTTTTACTTAGTTTAGTAAGTAGTAGTGCCAATGATGTAATGTCTAAATATCTTGGGACTCGTTTACATAGCTTTGAAGTAGCTTTTTTCCGCTTCTTTTTCAGTAGCATAGTGTTACTACCTTTTGTTGTTTATTACGGTAAAAATACCTTAAAAACAAGTTGTCCTTTTGTACATATATTAAGAGGGTTATTATTATTTTTTGGCATGACTTCTTGGACTTACGGTCTGACTATAGCTCCCGTTACTACTGCAACCGTTGTAAGTTTTTCTATTCCTTTATTTACTTTAATACTTGCCGTATTTTTTCTGAACGAAAATATTATTTGGCAAAGATGGGTAGTTACCGTAGTAGGATTTATAGGACTTGTTGTTACGCTTAAACCGCATGCCGAGGATTTTAACCCCGAAATTTTGTATTTTGTATTAGCGGCTATTTCATTTGCTATGCTTGACATTATTAATAAAAAATTCGTAATAAAAGAATCGATGATTAGCATGCTGTTTTATTCGGCAATAGTAACTGCTATAGTGTCGCTACCTGTAGCATCGCAGTATTGGCTAACTCCTAGTAGTTTTGAATTAGCTTTATTGTTTGTACTTGGTAGTAGTGGAAGCTTAATATTATTCTTCCTACTTAAAGCTTTTTCCATGGTAGATGCAACCGCTACCGCTCCTTATAGATATTTAGAGCTGGTGATTTCGGCAATAGCGGCATATTTCATATTTAACGAGTTTCCCGATAAAAGCACACTTCATGGAGCAGTAATAATAATTCCTGCCACCTTATTTATAATATACTCCGAAAAAAAAGCTATGAGTAAAAAACATGAATCGCAGTAAGCTAGTATTTTCAAGCGGTATCGCTAACACTTTTGAATGGTATGATTATGTATTATTCGGTTATTTTGCACCCATAATAGGAGCAAAATTTTTCCCGAATGATGATGCTAATACTTCTTTACTGCAAGCTTTTTTAGTCTTTGCTATAGGTTATTTGGCAAGACCGTTGGGTGGCATATTTTTTGGTGTTATCGGTGATAGATTTGGACGCAAAGTAGCCTTAACTAGTGCGTTATTTTGCATGTCTGCCCCAACCGTATTAATAGGAATATTACCAACTTACCATACTATCGGTATAACTGCGACTATATTAATGATTTGTGTACGAATTCTACAAGGATTATCAATGGGAGGAGCTTTGACCGGCTCTATTTCCTTTGTTATTGAGCATACTAGCCATAAACACCGAGGCTTCACCGGTAGTATTTCAATGTCTAGTATATGCTCCGGTTTATTGCTTGGTTCTTTTGTTTCTTATATAGTCAAGAATATTCTAACAGCTTCACAATTTGATAGTTTTAGCTGGAGAATACCTTTTTTACTTGGTTTTTTTATTCTTTTTGCAGCATTTTATATTAAAAAAAATACACACGAAACACCGAATTTTAAAAATCTAAGAGAGCAGAAAAAGATTTTACAATCACCGTTAAAAAAAGTCATTACCAATCATTGGTTTGATATATTAATCTCGATTTTTATCAATGCTCCCGGTTCAATAATATTCTATCTAACTACAATTTACTTGGTATCGTTTTTAAAAATCAGCCGCAACTTTACTGAAAATGAGGTAAATAGCCTCGCTAGCGTGTGTTACGTGATTATGATAGCCGTAACTTTATTAAGCGGTTATCTATCCGATATTATAGGTCGCAGGAAAATTTTCGTAATTAATCTGATAATAATTATTGTAACAACGCCGTTTTTACTTAATAATTTTGAGAACGGGGACTTCACAAGCGTAATTATCTCACAATTTATACTCGCTATACTTGCCGCTAGCTATATCGGTCCTGAACCGGCATTACAAGCAGAATTTTATCCTACAAATATACGTAACACTGCTCTCTCTATTTCATATAATACTGCTACAAGTATTTTTGGCGGTACTACGCCTCTTGTCTTTGAATATTTAGTACAAAAAACAGGGCATGTAACCTCGGCAGTTTATTATGTCATATTAAGCTGTATTTTTGCATTGATTGCCTTATCTTTTTACAAAAATAGAAGTTTAGATAAAATATGAAAAAAATTACAAAACCTGCAAACCTAGTTGAATTTAATGATAAAATTGTAGTCTTGACACCTAAGAGTTCTTACTATGGCAATGCTTACGAACACAAAATAACTAAAAAAGGATTAGTTTTTGCTAGTATCTCATAGGATAGCATAAATCACTCCAAAACTGTTGAAAAAATAGTAACGAGGCAATTTCAAGGATAGATATAGACTTATTCGGTACGTGCCATAGAGTTACTACGACTGTAACGACTGACCGACTACAGCAAGAAGAAAGCGGATCTTTAGAAATGAGACCTGCTTCTGCAAAAGAGATAGCCCAATTACAAAAGTTAGTACAAGATAATAAAATGATATTAGCATGCCAAACCAAAGAAAAAACACTAAAGATTTTAAGTAATTATTTACAGAAAGAATTTGGGATGCATGCTAATGAAACTACAGTAGCATCTTATGATGAGGTACATATAAGTGGAGCGAATGAAGAGCTAGAATAAGAGCTTTTTTGTAAATAGTAAACGAATTTCCAAAATTCTTCTTGATTTAATAACAAATATATGACAAAAAGAGTTTGAAATAATCTTGCTACTATAGCTCAGGGGTGGAGCACTTCATTGGTAATGAAGAGGTCGGGGGTTCAATTCCCCCTAGTAGCACCACCACACATCCTAAGCTTTGTGAGTTTTTAACCTTTCTTGAAAAGCTCATATGCTGATTTTAGTCTAGTTTCTGTCAGATACTATTAGTATTACGTTTATTTTATAAAGCTAAGTTGCAAATAATATAAAACTAATGTATGATTTACATTTAAAATACGGTAACGATTATTTTATTATATGATAGACATCCTTCTTTTTGTACATATTACTATTGCAATATTGCTAATTATAGTTATTCTGATGCAGCGTAGCGGATCGGATGGAATTAGTAGTATAAGCGGCGGTAATAATATGGGAGTAGTCAGTGCTAAAACAGTCGGTAATTTTCTTACTAAAAGCACTATAATACTTACAACATTATTTTTAATAAACGCAATAGTACTTGCTAACCTTTCCTCAAAAAAGAAATCTGATTTAGTTTCTAAGATTAATGCAATTGAAGAAAATCAAGCAGAAAATAGTTTACCTATAGCTAAATAGTTACAGCTGTAGTAATATCTCTAGTACTTGTCATTGTCTACCTTTGTTGGCATTGTTGCGTGGATCGGTAAAATACACTGTGTCACCCCGTGGCTTGACCCAATGGCATTCGGTTAAGCAAATTTACGTCTACTACGAGATGTAACCCACCTATTAATAGATTTACGCGATATTTTAGGATAGTGTCTATTTAACCTTACCTTTTGCCGTACTTTAGCTATAGAACTTATAATTTTTTGTAATGTATTATTAGTTAAAATACACCCTGTCATCACTAGATTTTCTAACTGCCTCGTTACGATTAGTAAACAGTTTTTAAAATTGATTTTTATCATTGAGATAGGATCAAAAGTATTGGTTATGTATTTATTATCTTCACTTTTGTTAGATGGAATTAATTTTTCTGCTTCAAACTCAAAAAACCTAGATAAATTGATTAATAATATATGAGCGTATAAAGCGTATAATTCTTGTTTAATACCTCTAGCTGATTTTGCATGAAAATCTTCTATTTCTATAAACCTCTTTGAGATTTTATAAAGTTCTTTTATACTCCATCTAGAGTGATAAATTTCATAAAAACATTCTTTGGGAAAAATATACTTATCTGTTAGAGTTGTAGCATATATATAAGTTGTATCATTTATTTTATGTTTAATTAAGCGTACCTTTAGCGGTCTAAATTTTAAATTATAACCATCCTTCTTTAGATCATGCATAACAGTTGTAGATGGCATATAATCTATAGTACTATCTTCTTGATCTGTTTCTATAAAATTCATAATCTCATTATTGGTATTATTTCTAATACCAAAAGGTATTCTAAAAATAACATGACAATTTTGTTCTATGATTTTATAAAGCATTAAGTAACTAAAATATCCCCTATCCAGTACTACAATATCTTTACTACCTAACTGTTGAATGTGTTCTAGAGCAGATAATCTTTCATTCAAATGTGCTTGCAAACTAAAGTCATATACCACCTTTTCTTGTATGTTATAAAGACAACTCATTAAACCTGGTGGATAGTAATTACCTTGATCTGCTGAACACACTATAAATCCTTCATTAATTAATTCTCTTGGTAAACTTACCCTTGATCCATCTATTGTAAATATTCTATAACCCTTTCAATTTGGTAAATCTTGAATCTTGTGCCAAAGAACCAATAAATTTTGATTCAATTCTATAAAAACATCTTCTGGTAATTTTTGTCTTGCCTCACATAATGAAGATGCAGCTACTGTTTTAGTTTAGGGTAATATAATATTTTTATCTAAACATGACTCCCAAAATTGAATAAGACTACTATACCATACCCTTGTTTATTATAACTTTGTACTAGTTTAAATAAAAATGTTACTAATATTTGTGTATTTAATACTCGTTTTCTTGTTTGCCACTTAGAATCAAATTTATCACTTACTTTTTTAAATATTTCGTTGACTTCAGACCAAAAAATTAATGATTTTGCTACCTCCATCTCAATATTCCTCTCTTTGTTATTACAATGAAAGTCATTATATCATATTTTTTATCTTAACCGAATGCCATTGGAGGAAAGATTGCTCCTAACATGTATGGTTGGTCTGCTATTCACTAGCAATAAAAATCGGTAATGTGTAGAAATGGTAGAATATTTATATGAGAATACGGAATTTCAAAAGTACGATAAATATGGCTATACTTTACATGATTGGGCAAGAGCAATAGGGAATGGTAAAATAGTACAATTTTTTCAGGATAAAAATCATAATAATAAAACGCCTCTAGAGCTAGCCGTAGAATCGAAAAATATCTCGTCAGTAAAAGCGTTAATTAGCAAAGGTGCTAAATTTGATATTAAAAGCGAACTCTGTTATAAGATTTTTGAACTTGCTATTGATTCTGAAGATTTGAGATTAATAGAGTATCTAGTAAATCATACGCTAGTCGGTAAAAACACGGGGCAGCAAACACTTTTAGAAAAAGTAACTCAATTTTATGACAAGAATATAAACACCTCAAAACTAGTAAAAATTTTGATTAAAGATTACGCCGAATTTGATAAAGCTTTAGGACAAAAGCTTTTACAAAAAGCAATATATGCCGGTGATTTAGAGTTAGTAGAAACTTTATATAGTAAAGGTGTTGATGCTCAGTACAAAGACCAATTAGGACGTCTAGCTCTGCATCATGCTATAAAAGCTAATTGCGGTGAAGAATTAATACAGTTTTTAATTGAACACACTACGGATATTAATTATCGTGATAAATCAGGCTTAAATCCTCTAGGTTTAGCAAAGAGTAATAATTATACAGTAGCTACAAAATTATCACTCGAAGCCGGTGCTTATGAAGGTTATATGTATGATGATGTTATTAAGGTATTAGGAGAGTACGGATACTAAATCGTCATTGCAAGAGGTATTGCCTGTGGTGGATACCGAGTCGTCATTGCGAGGAAATTGCATAGCAATTGACGAAGCAATCTCAGGATATTTGACAAGATTGCCACGCTCTCTACGTTCGCTCGCAATGACGATTCGGTCCACGCAACAAGGTCTGCTCGTAATGACGAAGGCCGGTCCACGCAGGCAACGCCGTTATGAAATGACATATAATCTATACAAATGCCACATATTCATACTAAATTTGTAAAAATATCATCTAAATAAATAGACATATTTAAAAAATTGTATTAAAATTATGACACTTTACTAAGTTATTTAATTTTTTTATTAAGGTTTACATATGGCGAATATTTCTCCAAAATTATTTCAAAAGGCAATTCACAAAGGTCTTAAAACCGCTTTATTCACCACCTCAACCGCAGCATTAATGCTGAGTAGTAGTGGGGTGTTGGGTGTTGCTGCGGGTGTTATTTCTAATAATAATGCAGCATTTAGTGATCTTGCTGCTGATGGTAATTGGCATGAGATAATGGCTGAAGGAGTAGCTAATGGTATTCCTGCTGACGGTCCTCAAGACAATAAGGCATTTACTTACGGTGGTAATCATAATATCACTGCAGATAAAGTCGGTCGTATTATTACGGCTATAAATGTTGCGGCTACTAATCCTGGAGGTCTAAATATTACTGAAGATACCAGCGTCGGTTCTATTGTTACAGGGGGTAACTTGTTGCCTGTTACTATTATTGCCGGCAAAAATTTAACTTTAACTGGTACTGCTGCGGTTGTTGCAAATCATGGTTTTGATGCTGCTGCTGATACTTATACGGGTTTAGGAAATATAACTTTAAAGGGAGCGAATGCTGGATTAATTATACAATCTGCAACTCCGGCAAAGATAACACTTACAGGAAATATAGATGCAGGAGGTATAATAACTGTCAATACAGATGCTGCCATTAACGGAACAATAGGTAATGTTAATCCAGCAGCTCAAATAAGCATTGGGGCAAGTACCCTTTCTCTTGGAGGGGCGGTTATTAAAGCCACTACGACTAACTTAACAAATGCTGCGTCAGTATTAACCCTTACAAATGCAAATGCAGTATTAACAGGTGCTATTGATAACACCACAGGCGGTGATAATGTAGGTGTCTTAAATTTAAATGGTGTATTGAGTCAAGTCACCGGGAATATAGGTAATACAAACTCATTAGCCACAATAAGTGTAGGAGCAGGTACGGCTACGTTAGGGGGAGCGGTTATTAAAGCTACTACGATTAAATTAACAAATGATGCGTCAGCATTGACATTTACAAATCCTGTAGTGGTGACCGGAGCAATAGATAATAAGGGTAATGCAAATAACGGTGTGGTAACGTTTACCGGAGCAAGTACGGTAACTGGTAATATCGGTAATACAGAGGCATTAGCAGAGTTAAGTGTAGGAGCAGGTTTGTTACAAGTAAGAGGCGGTGTAGTAAAAGCGAATGCAATAAACTTAACGAATAATGCGTCAGCATTGACATTTACAAATCCTGTAGTGGTGACCGGAGCAATAGATAATAAGGGTAATGCAAATAACGGTGTGGTAACGTTTACCGGAGCAAGTACAGTAACTGGTAATATCGGTAATACAGAGGCATTAGCAGAGTTAAGTGTAGGAGCAGGTTTGCTACAAGTAAGAGGCGGTGTAGTAAAAGCGAATGCAATAAACTTAATGAATAATGCGTCAGCATTGACATTTATGGATCCAGTAATAGTAACCGGAGCAATAGATAATAAGGGTAATGCAAATAACGGTGTGGTAACGTTTACCGGAGCAAGTACGGTAACTGGTAATATCGGTAATACAGAGGCATTAGCAGAGTTAAGTGTAGGAGCAGGTTTGCTACAAGTAAGAGGCGGTGTAGTAAAAGCGAATGCAATAAACTTAACGAATAATGCGTCAGCATTGACATTTACAAATCCTGTAGTGGTGACCGGAGCAATAGATAATAAGGGTAATGCAAATAACGGTGTGGTAACGTTTACCGGAGCAAGTACGGTAACTGGTAATATCGGTAATACAGAGGCATTAGCAGAGTTAAGTGTAGGAGCAGGTTTGCTACAAGTAAGAGGCGGTGTAGTAAAAGCGAATGCAATAAACTTAACGAATAATGCGTCAGCATTGACATTTATGGATCCAGTAATAGTAACCGGAGCAATAGATAATAAGGGTAATGCAAATAACGGTGTGGTAACGTTTACCGGAGCAAGTACGGTAACTGGTAATATCGGTAATACAGAGGCATTAGCAGAGTTAAGTGTAGGAGCAGGTTTGCTACAAGTAAGAGGCGGTGTAGTAAAAGCGAATGCAATAAACTTAACGAATAATGCGTCAGCATTGACATTTACAAATCCTGTAGTGGTGACCGGAGCAATAGATAATAAGGGTAATGCAAATAACGGTGTGGTAACGTTTACCGGAGCAAGTACAGTAACTGGTAATATCGGTAATACAGAGGCATTAGCAGAGTTAAGTGTAGGAGCAGGTTTGCTACAAGTAAGAGGCGGTGTAGTAAAAGCGAATGCAATAAACTTAATGAATAATGCGTCAGCATTGACATTTACAAATCCTGTAGTGGTGACCGGAGCAATAGATAATAAGGGTAATGCAAATAACGGTGTGGTAACGTTTACCGGAGCAAGTACGGTAACTGGTAATATCGGTAATACAGAGGCATTAGCAGAGTTAAGTGTAGGAGCAGGTTTGCTACAAGTAAGAGGTGGTGTAGTAAAAGCGAATGCAATAAACTTAACGAATAATGTGTCAGCATTGACATTTACAAATCCTGTAGTGGTGACCGGAGCAATAGATAATAAGGGTAATGCAAATAACGGTGTGGTAACGTTTACCGGAGCAAGTACGGTAACTGGTAATATCGGTAATACAGAGGCATTAGCAGAGTTAAGTGTAGGAGCAGGTTTGCTACAAGTAAGAGGCGGCGTAGTAAAAGCGAATGCAATAAACTTAACGAATAATGCATCAGCATTGACATTTACAAATCCTGTAGTGGTGACCGGAGCAATAGATAATAAGGGTAATGCAAATAACGGTGTGGTAACGTTTACCGGAGCAAGTACAGTAACTGGTAATATCGGTAATACAGAGGCATTAGCAGAGTTAAGTGTAGGAGCAGGTTTGCTACAAGTAAGAGGCGGTGTAGTAAAAGCGAATGCAATAAACTTAATGAATAATGCGTCAGCATTGACATTTATGGATCCAGTAATAGTAACCGGAGCAATAGATAATAAGGGTAATGCAAATAACGGTGTGGTAACGTTTACCGGAGCAAGTACGGTAACTGGTAATATCGGTAATACAGAGGCATTAGCAGAGTTAAGTGTAGGAGCAGGTTTGCTACAAGTAAGAGGCGGTGTAGTAAAAGCGAATGCAATAAACTTAATGAATAATGCGTCAGCATTGACATTTATGGATCCAGTAATAGTAACCGGAGCAATAGATAATAAGGGTAATGCAAATAACGGTGTGGTAACGTTTACCGGAGCAAGTACGGTAACTGGTAATATCGGTAATACAGAGGCATTAGCAGAGTTAAGTGTAGGAGCAGGTTTGCTACAAGTAAGAGGTGGTGTAGTAAAAGCGAATGCAATAAACTTAACGAATAATGCGTCAACATTGACATTTATGGATCCAGTAATAGTAACCGGAGCAATAGATAATAAGGGTAATGCAAATAACGGTGTAGCAACATTTACCGGTGATAGTACAGTAACCGGCAATATAGGTAATACAGCAGCATTAGCAACAGTGAATGTAGAAGCAGGAATAACATTACAAGTCGGAGGAAACTTAATTACAAATAATATAAATTTTGGAGCAGGCAGTACGTTAGAGTTTAACGGTCCTCTTGATGGTGGTGGTAACATAATTACTTATGGGTTTAAAGGAGCTATAGTAAAAGGTAATAATGCTACATTAAATGTTAATACAAAGTTACTTGTAGCATATGATCCAACTGCGGGAACAATCGCAACAATCAATATTAAAGCCGATAATAATTTTGCATTTGATGCAAGTGCCGGTGATGTTACTATATTAGATGGTCAAGCGATTGTTTTTGAAGATGCAAATTCTATTTTAACTCTTTCTAACCTAACCGGAGGCGGAGTAAATAATATATTATTAGCAGCTGATTTAGCGGCACCTGGTGCCAATGAAGGTCATTTAATCTTTGATGGTGGGGTTAATGGACTGAATATCGGAAGTAATGTAGCAGGTACTGTTAGAAATATTGGTGATGCAGGCGGTGATAAATTTGAAAATTTACTTATTAAGCATGTGGTTACAATAACCGACGATATAAATTTAGGTATACATGACTTGGTTATTAACGATAATGCAGATTTTACTAGTAGTACAGCATTTAATGCTGATGCTATACAAATAAACAATGCTACTTATAGGATTGATGCAAATGGCGGTGATTTAAATGTACCGGCAGCAAATATTGAATTTGCCCATGCAGATGCAGAGTTAGTATTACAAAATAGTTCAAATGCAAATGACCGTACAATCACATTAGGTGCAGATATAGATCCTGATAATGATGATGAAGGTATAGTAACCTTAAATTCCGTAAACGCAGGAAGAAAATTAACAATAGACGGAGGGGTTACATTCGGTGGAGCTAAGAGGTTACAAGCTATAAAATTTCAAGGAGCAGGAAATTTGGGTACAGTAGGTATCACTTTCAATACAACAAATATAGAGCTTGATACTACAGGTGTGCTAGAGCTTGGAGCTACTACGGCGAATGTAACATTAATTAATGATGCCGTTCAGTTAACTCAAACCGGTAATATTGGCGGTTTCTTAGATTTTAATGCAAAAAACTGTACGGTAACATTAAATAACAATGTAAATGTTGCGGGAGCAGTCCAAAATATCGGTGGTACTAATAAGGGTACGTTAATAGCTTTAGGTGCAAGTAATCTTAATAGCGTAAACGGGATTGCTATGTTAAAAGTCGGTGCAGGAGCTGTAAGCATAACCAAAGGCGGTAATACTAGCATCACCGAGATCCAAGGTAACGGTACTGCACTCTTAACATTACCTGCAAACTTTAACTTAACAGGCAGCATAAATAAAACCGGCGGTCAGGCTCTGAAGCTAAACTTCACAAATGGTGGCAGTGTTAGTGGTGTTGTAGGGACTGCAGCTAATTCGGTTGGTGATATCACAACGGCAGGTGCTACAAGTTTTTCAAGTAGTGTTAACGCAAAAGGTACGGCGACGCTCAGTGGTACTACAAGTTTTACCGATACATTTACTCATATAGGTGCTGTTACTTTAACCAAAGGTTCTATCACTAATTTTGTTAAAAATGTAACGGCTACCAGCTTTGCAGCTAACAGTGCTACTATTAGTTTCGGCAATAGCCTAGCCTTTAATAGTAATATAACAGGTAGCGGTACTACGCTTACTTTAGGTGCAAATCAAGTAACATATACCGGCACCGGTAGCTTTACCGATACGCTAACCTTAAATACTACCTTTGACGGAGCAGCTAAGTCAGGCGGTAATATCTTAATTAAATCAGGCAGTACTCTTGATTTATCAGGGGTTTCAACTTTAGCACTTGTTGTTACTGCTACTAATTTCGACATTAATAATATAGATCCAAATACCAAATATACGGTAATATCTGCAGAAACAGCAGGTGGTTTAAAGCCTACTCCCGCAGATAATGTTAAAGTAACCATTAATAATGACAACCGCTTTGTCAACTTTACTTTTGATGCATCAACTTTAACGCTATTTGCTAAGGATGTATCTCAAGAAGTGATAGATAACAACTTCAAACCGGGCGGACCACTTGCAAATATCCCAAATGCTGCAAATGTAAAGGAATCGCTTGAGTTAATGGAGCAAGCACCAATCGGTTCGGATGCACGTTTAGCTTTTGGTAACTGGGGAAAACTGACTCCAATCCAAGGAGCAGATGCTGTAACTCACCTCATGCAAGATGTTGTAAAACCTAGCGATACTATAGCTGCTATTAATAATCAAGTTATACTAAGTAATATCTCAAGTAGCTTAATTAATCTAAATGCTAGAATGGATGCAATACAGCCGGCTGCTGTAGCTGCCGGTGATGAGGACAGAGATGCTAAGTTTGGTGCATGGATAAGTCCGTTTGTCGGTAATGCAACGCAGAAGATGCGTAACAATATAAGCGGTTATAAGTCTGATACAACTGGTGGCACTATAGGTTTTGACGGCTTAGTTAACGATGATCTAGCACTCGGGCTTGCATATACAAGAGCCAATACTGATATCAAACTGAAAAATAATAAGACGGGCGATAATAAGGTAGAGAGTAACATCTATTCCGTATACGGTTTATATAATGTACCTTATGAAAATCTTTTCGTTGAAGCTATAGCATCTTACTCGGATAATAAGATAAGAAGCAAATCAAGACGTGTTATTGCAACGGCATTAGCGACTACTGCTTATCAAACTGCAAACGGTAAGTATAAATCCGAAAGCTATACAGGTCAGTTAATGGCTGGTTATACTTATGCAATGCCTGAGAACATTAACTTAACACCGCTAGCTGGGCTTAGATATTCGACTATCAAAGATAAGGGCTATAAAGAAACGGGTACTACTTACCAAAATCTTACTGTTAAAGGCAAGAACTATAACACTTTCGATGGTTTACTCGGTGCTAAAGTATCAAGTAATATCAATGTAGGTGAAGTAGTACTAACACCTGAGCTTTACGCAATGGTTGATTATGCATTCAAGAATAAAGTTCCGGCGATTGATGCAAGATTACAAGGTATGACTGCTCCTTTCCCAACCAACAGCTTTAAGCAAAACAAAACAAGCTTTGATGTCGGCATTGGTGTTACTGCTAAGCACAAAATGATGGAATACGGTATTAACTACGATACAAATATTGGAAGTAAGTATTTCGCTCAGCAAGGTAGTGTAAAAGTTCGTGTGAATTTCTAATATGCTTGGTGTCATCCTGTGGCTTGTCCACGGTATCCAGTCTTTTTTTATGGATCCCGTGGTCAAGCCATAGGGTGACACTGAGGATCTTAAATAAAATTATGTTAGATAATATTAGAAAAACTGCCGATAGTTTTATAATGCGGGTTTTATTCGTAATGATAGCTTTTGCTTTTGTCGGCTTTGGTATTAAAGATGTATTACACGGAAGAAGAAGCGGTGATATTGTTACTTTTTCTCATGTGAAAAATATCTCCCAGGAAGATTTTTTGAGAGCAAAATCTTTAGAAATTAATGCTATAAGTAAGCAAATGGGAACAAGTTTAACCGATGAAGAAATAGCACAGTTAAATATTGATAACCGAATCCTAAAAAGGCTTGTTTATGATAATGTCTTAGATTATCTAGTTAGCTATTATGACTTAGATCTAAGTGATGATACAGTTAAAATTTTAGTTAAAGAATCACCGGTTTTTAAAAATGAGCAAGGTGTTTTCGATATAAAAATTTTTAAAACTTATTTTAGAAATTCTTATATGGATGAAGAAAAATATTTATTAAACTTCAAAGAAAAAGCTCTAAAAAATATTTTTGTCGATACTTTTGTAGAAAGTTTCTATGTTCCTAAAGCTATGACTGACAATATAGTAGATTATATGGCTGAAAAAAGAGAGGTAGAATTAATACAAATAGATTTACAAAATAAACCAAAAGATTTACAAATCCCTACTCCTACCGATCAGCAATTAAAGGATTTTTACCAAGATAATAAAACCTCGTTTGAGGTACCTGAGAAACGCAGCTTTTCTTATATTAAAGCTAATATTAAGGATTTAAAAGTCTCAGTTACTCAAGATGAGTTGCTAGAATTTTATAATGAAAATAAAGATGAGTTTGGGAATCAAAGTTTTGAATCGGTACAAAAACAATTACATGATTTATTAAAGGCTCAAAAAATCGACATACTTAATATGGAGTTTGCTAAAAAGCTGGAAGATGAGACGGCAGCTGGTTCTAGCTTAGTTGAAATTGCCGAAAAATATAAGCTACCGATACAAAACGTTAACTATGTCAGTTATGCAGAACTTATTGAAGATAAAATAATTGCCGAAAATGCCGATAGTATTTTTGAGCTTTCGGAAGGAGAATTATCTTATCCTATAGAAGCAGAAGATAAAAGTTATCTTATATTGGTAGAATTAAAATCTATTCAGCCAGCAAAAATACCTGAATTTGATGCTATTAAAGAACAGGTAAATAAAGTTTGGATAAAGCAGAATATCGTAGATGTAAACTTAAAGATTATCAAGGATTTAGCAAAGGAATATAATTCAGAGCAAGAGAATATAAAAGAGCTTAAAGCTAACGGAATAAAAATAAGCAAAAAAAATTATATTAGATCCGAAATGGAAAATGATTTAACACTAACTCCTGAAATATTATTATCAATTTTTAATACTAAAATAGGAAGTAATACGCCTGTATTCCAAGTAGGTGATGAAGTATATTTTGCACATATTAAATCTAGAAGTATAGATGAATTAACGGCTAAAAATATTCATGTCGATTCAGAAAAAAATATAATATATAATATTAAAAATTCTGTAATTGACGAACTAATTAACTACACAATTATTCAGAATGATATGCAGGTAAAGGCTAATTTTAGTAAGTAGGGAAACCCATAGAGTCATACCGTATCGTCATTACGAGGAAATTACGAAGGAATTGACGAAGCAATCTCAGGATATTTGATGAAATTGCCATGCAGCCTACGGCTGCTCGCAAGGCATTGTTGCGTGGACCGGTAAAATCCACTGTGTCACCCCGTGGTTTGACCACGGGTCCATAAAAACAATAAAAAATACTAATAATTTTAGTATTTTTAACTGGATCCCGCGATCAAGTTGCGGGATGACAATTAGGAAACTGGTCCACGCAACAATGCCTGCTCGCAATGACGATAAAATAAGCCGCACATTATAAACAAAAAAATAGAACTATGAGCTTTAAAGATTTACCGGAGTTTTTAAAATTTTTAGAAAAAAACGGTGAGTTAAAGCGTATTTCTGTTGAAGTTAAAACTGACCTAGAAATTACTGAAATTAGTAGAAGAGTATTAGCACAAGGCGGACCTGCATTACTTTTTGAAAATGTTATAAAAGCCGACGGCATTAAGTCCGACATACCTATTCTAACTAATCTTTATGCTAGTATAAATCGTATTTGTATGGGGCTTAAACTTAAGTCACCCAAAGAATTAAGAGAGCTTGGTGTTTTACTAGCATTCCTTAAACAGCCGCAACCTCCCGCATCTTTTAAAGAAACATTGTCAATGCTACCGCTAGCTAAGCGTATATTTGCTATGTCTCCTAAAACCGTATCAAAAGCAGCTTGTCATGAAATCGTCATTGACAAACCGAATATCAATATATTGCCGATTCAAAGATGTTGGCCTGATGATATTTCGCCTTTAATTACTTGGGGGATAGTAGTTACTAAAGGACCAACAAAAGATAAAATCGATAATTACAACCTTGGCATATATAGAATGCAGGTTATTTCAGAAAATAAGCTATTGATGCGTTGGTTAAAGTTACGAGGTGGAGCAGAGCATCATAAAAGTTGGAAAGAAGCAAAAAAAGAACCGTTTCCTGCTGTTATCGTTATTGGGGCAAATCCAGCGGTAACTTTGGCAGCGGTTACGCCGATACCTGAGAATATCTCAGAGTATAATTTTGCAGGTTTACTCGGTAATGAAAAAGTAGAGCTGGTGCAATGCAAAACTATTGACCTCAAAGTACCTGCACATAGTGAAATAGTGCTGGAAGGCTATGTAAGTTTAGAGGAGTATTTGCCTGAAGGTCCTTTTGGAGATCACACCGGATATTATAATGATGTTGAGGAGTTTCCGGTATTTACCGTAACGGCAATAACGATGAAGAAAAATCCCGTATATTTAAGTACCTATACTGGAAAACCGCCTGATGAGCCGTCAATCTTAGGTGAAGCATTAAATGAAATTTTTATTCCTATCTTGCAGCAACAATTTCCGGAAATAGTCGATTTTTGGCTTCCACCTGAAGGTTGTTCATATAGAGTTGTAGTAGTATCGATTAAAAAATCCTATCCTGGTCATGCTAAAAGAATAATGCTTGGGATTTGGTCTTACTTACGGCAATTTATGTATAGTAAATTTATTATCGTTGTAGATGACGATATTGATGTTCGTAATTGGCAAGAAGTAATTTGGGCAATAGCAACAAGAAGCGATCCAAGGCGTGATACGAGCTTTATAGATAATTCTCCGATAGATTATTTGGATTTTGCATCACCTGATTCAGGGCTTGGTAGTAAAATGGGAATAGATGCAACCGATAAAATATACCCTGAGACAAATAGAAAATGGGGTAAAAAAATAGAAATGAGTCAGGAAGTTATCGACAAGGTTGATAGTATATGGAATAGTTTAATGACATAAGGTATACTCGTTTAATTTGAAAAATTGGCGTTGTTGTTTTATATTTTTTGATCCTCACGTACTAGTATGTACGCTGCGGTCAAAAAATATAAAACGCCTTGCTTTTTTCCAAATTAAACTTCGTCTACGTTTATATTAATTGTTAACTTTTTAGAAGTATCTTGGAACTAACATCCCGCACGAGACGATAATTAATAATTTTAAAAAAATTGCCGATAAATATCAAGAGCTTATTTTACATTTCATGCAAGGTAGGGGGAGTATGATCCCTAGGAGCCTAATTGATAGTGATAAAAACAGAATTATAGCTTCTTTAATGGTAGAACAGTTTTGGGCAAATCCTAAAAAATTTTGCTTAATATTGAATATATTGATAAGTTAAGAGAGCTTACAGCAAGTAGCTTTGCAAAATTTGTCGGTAGTCCGGCAAAAGCTGTATTTTCTCCAGATAATAGAGATAAAAGATTTAAAGATTCTTCATAAGAGGGTAATGCTTATTTTGACTTTGTTAAACAATATTATTTACTATCTAGTGAGTGGCTTAAGAAGAATATAGAACAGTATGAGCTATCAAATGATCTCAAGCAACATTTAGAGTTTGTAACTAAACATTTTATCGATGCTTTTTCACCTTCAAATTTTGCTTTTTGTAATCCAAAAGTTTTACGTGAGACATTAGAAAGCGGCGGTCAAAATCTAGTACAAGGATTAGAAAATTGCTTAAGAGATATAAAAAGTTCTGGTGATATATTAAATATCAAAACTACTGATAAATCTGCTTTTAAACTCGGTAAGAATATTGCTGCAACAAAAGGAAAATTCATAAGATTCCGATATTTATTATTCCGCCATGCATAAATAAATATTATATACTCGATTTATCTCCGCATAATTCTTTAGTATCTTTTTTGGTAGAAAATAATTTTCAAGTTTTTCTTATTTCATGGGTTAACCCTGATATCTCTCTATCGGAAAAAGGCTTCGAGGATTACTTAAAAGACAGTATTTTAGCACCTTTTGAGTATGTGAGAAATCTTGGTTTTAAAAAAATTGATTTTGTCGGATATTGCATGGGAGGTACATTCCTTGCTATAATTATCGCATACTTCAAAGCAAAGAAAATAGATTCCGTTCATAGTGCTACTTTCTTTACTACTTTGCTTGATTATACTCATCCCGGTGAGCTTGGAATATTTTTTAATGAAGCTACGATTAACTACATTAAGGAAGGTATAAAACTAAAAGGCTATTTTGATGGGCAGTATTTATCAAATAGTTTTAGTTTGCTAAGGGCTAATGATTTAATTTGGACATTTTTTGTCAATAATTAGTTACTCGGTAAAAAACCGATGCCTTTTGATTTACTATATTGGAATGCGGATTCTACTAACTTGCCGGCAAAAATGTATGAGGAATATTTACAAAATACATATTGCAATAACTTGCTAAAAGAGTCTAATAATTTAGAGGTGCTCGGAACAAAAATAGATCTTAGAAAAGTTGATTGTAACTCTTTTTTTGTAGCTGCAAAAGAAGATCATATAGCTCCATGGCGTTCAATATATGATGAAACGGACATAAGATTTTTTGTCTCACGGATTCAAGGCATGTAGCAGGTGTAGTTAATCCTCCTACGATTGCTAAATATAATTATCGGCTTAATGACGACTTAAATTTAAGTAGTCATGAGTGGCTTATAAAGGCTACGGAATATGAAGGCTCATGGTGGAAATTGGCTTATAAAAAATAATGATAATAAGCTAGTAGATTCTTTAGATTATCAGAATCTAAAGGCTATTGAAGAAGTACCGGGAAGTTAAGAAGATAGGTGTTGGATCTTTTTATTGTCATACCGCGACTTGATCGCGGTATCAAGTCTTCTTCTTTATTTTTTTATGGATACCGTGGTCAAGCCACGGTATGACATAGCGGAATGCAAACCATGCAGATAACGCCTAAAATATAAATAAGTCATGAAGAGAAAAAATAATAAATTTATAGAAACATCTATTGCCTTTATCTTGGGAGTTGCTTTAGGTATTTATGGACAGAATCCGGATTATTTTACTAATCTAATAAATCAAAAATCATTAGCTTTATCTGCACCTCAAATAAAGCATTACAATATTTCAGAGCTTTCAAGGAGTAAAGTTAGTACATGTTTTACTCCGCCTGCTGGTTGTACTAAGTTTATAGCCAATCAGATAGATAAAGCTGAAGAATCTATTTATATGCAGGCATACGGTATGAGCGATGCGTTAATTACTACTGCACTTATTAATGCACAGATGCGAGGAGTAAAAGTTAGAATATTACTTGATCGTAGTAATTTAAAGCAAAAATTTTCTAAATTACACAAATTACAACGAGCAAAAATTGATGTAGGTATAGATAAAGTACCCGGAATCGCTCATAATAAAGTTATAATTATCGATAAAAAGAAAGTAATAACCGGTTCGTTTAATTTCACGGCTGCTGCCGATAAACGTAATGCTGAAAATGTGATTGTTATAGAAGATCAAGAATTAGCAGAGTCTTATTTACAAAATTGGCTAAACAGAAAGGCGAGCAACTGAGAGGAGATTTCCACGATGTCATTCCTGCGAAAGCAGGAATCCAGTAACTAAAAGATATAAATATATTTAATTTTTTATATTAAAAGCTCAAATAATTTCGCTTTTTTCTGGATTCCTGCTTTCGCGGGAATGACATCAAACGCATTTTTCGATCCATGCAACAACGCCTTCAGTCATTCGCAATGACGTTGAAAATTAAGCAGATTTCTTATTGAAGTTTTTTTGTACTTGTTCTGCCATATTCTGCATATTATTAGAAGCATGATGAACATTCTCGGCAATATGCTTATTTGCGGCTTCTAATATTTGGGTTGAAGACTCATAAGCAATACTTGCTAATTTCTTAGCATTATCCATAGATGTTTCATAAATAGATTTTAAACATTTTTGATGATATTCACTAGCTTGTTTGAAATCTTTAGCATTTGCTGCTTCTTTAGTAGTATTCAAAATTAGTATTAACATTATTTTGTATAATCTCGGAATTTTTCTTAAGCAAAGATTGCATGCTTTCTGTAGCAATTTGGTTAGTTATTAAAAGAATATTCATAGCTCTTTTCATTGTATTTGTGATAGATGAAAGATCTACACTGGGGATATTTTTCATAGAACTCATATAAAATGCCGGATTCATATAGGATTTCATTAAATCTAAAAATTGTGTATTATTTAACATTATTCATTCTCCTAAAATAAATTAAAATTTTTGCTTAAAAAATTTTTTTGTGTTTTATAGGTTACGTATATGTAAACATAAACCCTCAATTTATGCTAACATTTATAAAATTATGAGTCAATAATTGTTAGCATTAAGAATAATATTAAAAATAGTTAAGTTTTTATAAATGTTAGATTTATCAATTCAAGAATTAATAAATAAGTGGCAAAAATACCTCGTTTTGCAAAGAAATTACTCTAATCATACAGTAATTTCTTATAATAATGACCTTAAGCATTTCCTTGAGTTTATGAATTATTATAATTCAGAGCTTGTAACGATAAATCATATTAAAACCGCAGATATAAGATTAATCCGAAGTTGGCTTGCAAAACGTAACTATGATAATTTTACCACTTCTTCAATTTCACGTGGTTTATCTGCAGTAAAAAATTTTTATAGGTTTTTAGAGAAAACAACACAATTAAATAGTCATATAATTTTTTCTATAAAATCTCCTAAAAAAACTAAATTGTTACCAAAAGCTTTATCGGAGGATGATGTAGTAATATCACTTGAACATATTGAAGAATATGGGAATGTTAAGTGGGTAGAACTTAGAAATAAAGCCCTACTTGTTCTTATATATGCTTCAGGTCTACGTATATCGGAGGCATTATCAATTACAAAACTTCATCTACAAAATCTAGAATTTATAAGAATAATAGGTAAAGGTAGTAAAGAAAGAATAATTCCGTGGTTACCGATTGCTAAAAATTTAATTACCAAATATTTAGAAATATTGCCGTATAAGCTAGGGGATAATGAACCGATATTTAGAGGAAAGCAGGGTAAGAAATTGCAGCCACCGGTATTTAATCGTGAATTAATTAAATTAAAGCATTTTTATGGTTTACCGCAGCATTTAACTGCTCATTCATTTAGACATAGTTTTGCTTCACATTTGCTTGAGCATGGTGCAGATTTACGCTCTATTCAAGAGCTATTAGGTCATAAAAGTTTATCTACTACACAAAATTATACTAAAACAAGTATAAAGCATTTAGAGGCTGTATATACTACCGCATATCCAATTAAAAAATAAAATATATTAATATTCATAATCTTCTTGCGTTAATTTTAAGTTATATATATATATTATTTTAAAAACCTTATAAACATAATATATTGAAGCTAATATTGAGATATTAATATGCTAGAAACACCTAAATTACCTATGGGATATAAACCTTCTAAAGATGAAGAATATATGTGTCCTAATCACCTAGAATATTTTAGACAAAAACTTTTAAGGTGGAAAGAGAATTTATTAAAGGAATCTCAAGAGACTTTAGATCATTTAAAGGAAGAAAATTTAAAAGAATCCGATCTTAACGATTGTGCTACTCATGAAACAGAAAGAGCTTTTGAGCTTCGTAGTAGAAATAGATATTGTAAATTAATGAGTAAAATAGAAGAAGCATTATCACGTATTAAAAATGGGGAATATGGTTACTGTGAAGAAACAGGCGACCCAATAGGTATAAAAAGATTAGAAGCACGACCTATTGCTGCATTATGTATTGAAGCTCAAGAGCGTCATGAAAATTATGAAAGAAGTCATTTGGATGAGCCTGGAAACTGAGTAGCTAAGTAATTTATGTAGTGGATACTGAGTCGTCATTGCGAGAAGAAACTATAAGTTTCGACGAAGCAATCCACTAAAATGCGTAGCATTTTTATTATTTTTCTAGATTGCCACGCGGTCTTTGACCACTCGCAATGACGATTGTGTCTCCACGCAACAATGTTCACGACTATTAGCGTTTATATACCTTAAAACCTAAAGAAGTTAGAGCATTTACCGTTTCGAATAAAGGTAATCCCATAACATTTGAATATGAGCCGGAAATAAATGAGATAAAAGCTTCTGCATAACCGGAAATTTTGCACCCGCCGGCTTTATCTATTCCTTCATCCAAAGAACAATAAAAATTAATCTCTTCATCACTTAATTTTTTGAACTTAACAATAGTCTGAACTATTTTTTGTCTAACTGTAAGCTGATCATTCTCTTTTTTGATAATACATAAACCGGTATGGACACGATGACGACGTCCGGATAACATCTTAATACAATTCTTGACTTCTTCGTAAGTAGTAGCTTTCGGCAATATTCTTCTACCTACTGCCGCTACGGTATCGGCAGCTATAATTATAGCTGATTCCTCTATTTGAGATGCAACTTTTATAGCTTTTTCGTAAGCAAGTCTTATGGCTAAGGGAGCGGGTAATTCACGCAAATTAGGTGTTTCGTCTATATCTGCTGGAATAATTTGTGAAGGAGTAATTCTTATTTGGTGTAGTAATTCAATTCTTGCAGGAGAGCTTGATGCTAATATAATCGGTAGGTTTTGTTTGTTCTGCTTCATACTTATAAAGACTAGTGACGATGAATCACACGCCCTTTAGTTAAATCATAAGGAGTCATTTCTACCATAACTTTATCTCCTAGTAATATTCTGATACGATTTTTACGCATCCTACCGGAAGTATGAGCAATAATTACATGATCATTCTCAAGCTTTACTCTGAAAGTAGCATTAGGTAAAAGTTCAAGTACTGTACCTGTAAACTGAATGAGGTCGTCTTTTGACATTAGGTTTAAATTTATATTTATGGTCGGGGCGGAGAGATTCGAACTCCCGACCCTCTGGTCCCAAACCAGATGCGCTACCAGGCTGCGCTACGCCCCGAGAATTAATTATGTCTATACTATATACTCTATTATTCGTAGCAAATCAATTTGTTTATGTAAAAATTTATAGATTTTGCTCAATAAAGAAAGATATCGTCATTGCGAGCAGACATTGTTGCGTGGATCGAAAAACGCATGTCATACCGTGGCTTGACCACGGTATGACACCGAGCGTGCTTTATGGTCCATGTGTATTTCTTAAGTTTTATATACGATTTACCGAATTTCTATAAAAAATACATAAAGTTTAATTTATTTTAAACAAGAAAAAGTAACTTATGACTACTTTCTATATGTAGAAAATACTTTATTTTATAGGTATTTTTATAGATATTTTAGTATTTAATTAATGTTTTTTAACTAAAAGTAACGTGTTATTTATATAACAAAATCATAAGTTAGAAAATTTTTTGTTCTTTTAATAATTATTAATCATTTCTTCTTACTCTCTTTTATTATTTAATATTAATTAAAGACCTGAATAAAAATTTAATTTTATTATTAACTTTTTTTAAAAGTGCAACATAACAAAAATGTTAAGAATTTTTATCTTAATATCATTTTACTAAAGATTTTTAAAAATCTTCCAAAAATACATAAAATTTATATTTGTTAATGAATACTAGTCTCGAATTTATAATTTAGAAAATTAAGTCCAAATTTAGGAGATGTTATGTCAAGTCAACGAAAAAATACTCTAAAAAATTTAATAAAAAAAGCATGTTCGCATCAACTGCGGCAGTGATGTTTGCTAGCACAAGTGCACTCGGGGTTTGAACCGTCATAGGTCCAAATGTTGTGTTATCCACAGGCTTTAACCTTGATGGTGGAACGCCTTTTGCCCCAGGGGATGATTTAGCACTTGGATGAGTATTTAATTTCACTGCTAATGTTTCAATTGGCTCTTTAAATATAGGTGCCAATAATAACGCAGTTATGACTGTACCGGCCAATACCGCAATAAATCTCGGTAATGTTACATCTAATGGTGTCGGAAGTGGACTAAATATCGATTGTCCTAATAACGGGGCGGCTTTAACTTTAACAGGTAACACTTATTACGTTAATAATATGAATTTTAACAACACTGTTAGTACGTTGACTATTGCTTCTACAGTTGTTGCTCCTGCTGATCCTACCGTTTACTTGGATGAACACACTATTATAACTGATGTTCAGGGTCAAAATAATCTTACAATAGCTACTAATACGCCATTCGTTGTTAAAAATCCAAATTGGAATAAAGCGAATGCTATTAATATTGGTAACCTTAATGGATCAAGATATAATCTTGCAACCGATACTTCAGTTTACTCCCCAGGAAATGAAGTTGTAGATATACAACCTACAAAAAATATCAATTTTTCCGGCTCAAATTCTAGTTATATAGTAAGTAATGAATCAAAAAATGAAGCAAAATTTATAGTTACTGTGAAACTAATTCCGGCACAGGATTTATGGGGTCAATTAGGAGTACACGTGGCTTCTGGTAAACGAGAAATTGCACTTGATGCAGGTAGTGGCAACGGAACAGGGGGAACAAAAAGGCTTAGCATATTTAGTACCGATGGGATAGCCGATGAGCCGGGACAACTTCTAAATCAAAATCTGGTTACAATTACAGGAACTATCTTTGCACAAACTATTCAGATAGGAAACTAGTATCAGCCTCTTGTTGGAGGTGACACCCCTTATGGTTTAGATTGGGAAACGGGAATTGATACAGGAAATGTAGGGTTAGTACAATTTACGCACAACTCGTTAACACGCTTTCAAAAAAGCGTAATTTCTGATATAGATTTTAAAGGTACTGCCGCACAAGTAACAATAGCTGCCGGTGGGAATATAATTAATTCCGTAGCCGGAGGAAATAATACATTAAATTTTGCTGGTGGTAGTACGGTTACCGGAAATATAGGAGCCAATAATGCGATTAATATATTAAATATTTAAGGCGATAATACTACAGCTGTTGATTTGGGAGGTAATGTTACAGTTAATAACTTTAATTTTACTAGTGATGGGATAGCTGTAGTAGGAGGAACATTAACTGCAACAGCAGGAGTTGATTATAACAATGCAGCAGCTAGACTTCAATTTAACGGTGCTGTAGGCATAAATCCTTATACTTTTGTAAGTCCGGTTCTTCAGGCTAATAATGGTATATTAGACGTTTATACTAACCTTCTTGCTACTAATGCGAGTATCGGAACACTTGCAACAATTAATATAGGTAATGTTGTAGGTCCGGTCGACGGAGAGTTTACGGTTACCGTTCCAGGAAATTTTGCCTTAGGAGGTACGGTTAATATACTCACAATTGATTATAGAAGCACCAGCTGGAGGACAAACAGTGAACTCGATGAAGGTAACGCTAATAATTCCGTTTACGGAGTATGGGTTAGCCCATATTACGGCAAAGCGGTACAAAAAGCCTTTAACGGACTTAGCGGTTATAAAGCTAAATCTACCGGTGGTTCAATCGGGGTCGATACCGTTATAAACGATAATATAGTTCTTGGTGCTGCTTATACTAGAGTCGATACGAAGTTACGTTACCAAAATGCTAAAGCCGGTAATACTACTAAGGTCGGAACTAACATGGGTTCTATATACAGTTTATATAACTTTATAAATAACTGGTTTGTAGAAGGCGTAACTACCTATTCACGAAGCGATATTAAAACTAATGAACTACGTAATATTATAGTATAGGTGGTTATGAAACGGCACACGGTAAGTATCATTCAACTTCTTATAGCGGTCAAGTAGTTGGGGGTTATAATTATCTATGGAAAGAAACTTCATTTGCACCGATGGCAGGTTTAAGACTTACTAAGATTAAAGATTCCGGTTATCAGGAATACGGTACTTCTTTCCAAAATCTAACTATTCAGAAGCGTCAATATAATAAGGTTGAGGGTATACTCGGCGGTGAAATTAAAACAACTTTCTATAAGGATGAGTTCATAATTAGACCGCAAGTTCTCATGCCTTTATTAATTACGACTTTAAAGGTAAAACACCGGCAATCATTGCAGATCTTAACGGTCTTAATGAGCCTCTACCGGTACCGTCACCTAAACCTACTAAAATAAATGCTGTATGATTTAGGAGCAGGGGTAGTACTTAAGAAAGGCAGAATGGAGTACGGAGTACATTACAGGTTGAACTTAGCTAAAAAATACCATGCTCAATCTGGTACGCTAAGACTTAAAGTAAACTTCTAAAAATCCACTTACTAATAGCAAATTACATAAGTAATTTGCTATTAGTAATAATTTAATGAACTATAACATATCTAAATCAACATTTAGAACGGTACTTAGTTTTTTTAATGTATCTATTGTGCCTTTTCGTAATCCTTTTTCAATAGATGATATATATTGCTTAGTTTTATCAATTTTAATAGCTAATTGTTCTTGAGATAACCCTCTATATTCACGATAAACTTTAATAGGATTTTCACCGTCCAGGATTTTTTGTACTAATTCTTCAGGAAAATATTCCTCATTTTTGGCTATAGCTTCAGTGTATAATGTTTCATCGGTAATACATTGTTTTTTATTGATAAGTTCCTGATATTCATTAAAAGGTATAACAACAAAAGCAGGCTTTCCTTGATATTCTATTATATGTTTATTACTCATTTATATACCTCTCCTCTAACATCAACATTAATTCCTAGAATTTCTAACTTTCCTTTATTTATTCTATATATAATTCTATAGTCCCCAATCCTTAATCTATAACCATCGTGTCCTATTAATTTCTTGATATTATTATTTTCCTTATAAGGATTTAGCTTTAGTTGTTCTAATTTTTCTAATATAGCTTTTCTTTTGTTTGTAGAAATTTTGAGTAAATTTTTTAAAGCTGTTTTAGAAAAGCTGAGTTTATATTGCATTTAGAAATGAGAATAGATTAAATTATAATATACTCTATGTAAGAATAGAAGTCAACATATTGTTGACCAATGCAAAAGTTAATTTAAAATTTGGTTTTATCAGAAAAATTATAATCTTAATGCTAAGTAAGTATAAAACTTAATTAAATAATAAGTTGAATTTATGTAAAATTTATTATATTAGTATTTGTAATTATTTTTCAGGAACTGCGATAGTTTTTATGGTAATTGCATGTAGTTTTGTATTTAATATTTCAGATAAGGCATTTTTTACTAATTTATGTTGATTAATTAAAGAAAGTCCATTAAATTGAACATCTAATATTTCTAATGCATAATGGTCTTGATCTCCTACTAAATCAGTAATTTTTATTATACTGTTTGGGAAGGATTCCTTAAGTATTTTTTTTAGCTCTTCTGCAGATATTGCCATTATTTTATCACTTTTTAGATATAAAAGTCTAAATATTAATTAAAGTTTTTTTGGGTTAAAGTAAAGCTTTATATGAATTTTTATTATAGAATTTTAAACATTCATTGATAAACTCTACTCTTATGCATATAATAATTAATATTATTATGTCATTTATTAATTATTATGAAAAAAGAAGCTGAAGAATTAAAATTATTTATCTTAGAATGTTTGAGTGAGAAAAAAGCAGAAGATATTGAGGTAATTGATTTAACAGGAAAACATAAATTAGCCGATTATATTATATTTGCTAGCGGTCGTTCGACTAAAAATGTTGGAGCAATTGCCGAATATGTAGCTTTAGAATTAAAAAATAATGCCGGTGTAAATAGTAATATTGAGGGGCTTGGTAAATCAGAGTGGGTACTAATAGATGCAGGTACTATTTTAATTAATATTTTTTATCCTGAAGTACGGGAGCATTTTAAGCTAGAAGAAATTTGGAAAAAATGAACGATCATATTCTTATTAACGTTATAATTTTACTCGGTACTGCGGTTTTTATCGTGGCTATACTTAAGCGTCTTAGATTAAGTCCAGTACTTGGTTACTTAATTGCGGGAGCTGCAATAGGTGATCACGGTTTAAAAATCGTAACATATGACCAAACTAAGTTACTAGGTGAACTTGGTGTAGTATTTCTATTATTTGCAATAGGTCTTGAGTTATCCTTCGAGCGATTAAAAGCTATGAGACGATATGTCTTTGGTCTCGGTAGTTTGCAAGTTTTAACGACTGCTATAGTAATTGCCGGTGCAATGGTACTTATAGACGGTAATAGTAGTGCGGCTATCATTACCGGCGGTGGTCTGGCCCTTTCATCTACGGCACTTGTTATGCAGGTTATTGAGGAAAATCGTAGTCAATCAACGCAAATAGGAAGAGTTTCTTTAGCTATTCTATTACTGCAAGATTTGGCCGTAGTTCCATTGCTTGTGATAGTTCCGTTACTTGCCGGTAACAATAAAGCCTCGCTTGCAGCGGCTCTTGGTATTGCACTCTTAAAAGCCGTAACGGCCTTACTTACAATATTTATTGTTGGTCGTGTTTTTCTTCGTCCTGTATTTTCATTCATTTCATCAGAAAGTAATAATGCAAGCGAGTTACCTATTTCGATGACTTTGTTAATAGTACTTTCTGCTGCTTGGGCTACTGAAACATTTGGTTTGTCTTTAGCTCTAGGAGCATTTGTTGCCGGAGTATTAGTTGCGGAAACTGAATTTAGATTGCAGGCAGAAGAAAGTATTTATCCTTTTAAAAGTTTATTTTTAGGATTGTTTTTCATGACCGTCGGTATGAATATCGATGCCCTAGAAATGTATGAAAAAATATCTCATATTCTTACTTTATCTATTGCTTTAATAGGTATAAAAACCTTAATCATAACGGCTTTTTGTATTTTATTTGGTTTTAATAAAGGAGTTGCTTTTTATTCAGGCTTATTATTATCGCAAGGCGGAGAGTTTGCTTTTATATTATTCAGTTTAGGTAAAGATAGCGGAGTATTAGAAGAAAGTACTGCCGATATATTATTACTCGTAGTTACTTTTACTATGGCACTTACTCCATTACTCGCAGCTTTAGGGAAAAAGATTGCCGAGAAAGTTGATAAAGGACTAGGTAAAACTCCGACTCAAATGATTGAGCTTGGTGCAAGAGATTTAACAAACCATATTATTATTGCCGGACTCGGTAATACCGGTAAAATGGTAGCAAGAGTTTTGGAAGCAGAAGGTATAAGTTACGTAATACTTGATTTAGATGATGATAGAGTCAAAGAAGAGCTATCAAACGGTTTACCGGTTTTTAAAGGTGATGTATCGCAAGCCGATACTCTAAAGGCATTAGGTACGGAAAGAGCATTTGCTATAATACTTACTATGAATAATCAAGTAACTATTAAGAAATCGCTTAAAACAATTAGCGGTAATTATCAGGATATACCGGTTGTCGTTAAGTTAAAAAATTTAAAAAATGCTAGAGAGTTTTATGATTTAGGCGCCACAACTATTATTCCGGAAAGTTATGAGACTGGATTACAAATCGGTGGAACAGTCCTAAAAAATATAGGTATTAGCGAGCAGGAAGTTAATAGAATAAAAGTACAATTTAGGCTTGGTAATTATATAATAGCAAAAAAAGAAGATGCTTTATCTGAAGCGGAATATAATGATTAAAATTCTTATTACTTTAATTATTGTAATATTATCAACAACAATTAACGCCGATAATAAAAAATTGCCTATTCCGAGATTTGTTTCAATAAAATCTAATGAAGTAAATGCAAGAAGCGGACCAACTACTAAATCTGCCGTAGAATGGGTTTTTGTTAAAAAAGGCGAACCGGTAGAAATAACTGCAGAATACGAGCAATGGCGACAAGTACGTGACATTAACGGCGAAGGCGGTTGGATACATTCAAGCGTCTTATCAGGTAAAAGATCAGTAGTTATTACTTCTGATAAGAAAATAGAACTTACCAAATCCGCAGACCCTAAAAGCCGAGTTATAGCAAAATTAATGCCCAAGGTTCGCTGCGGTTTAAAAAAATGTAAAGAACAATTCTGCCAAATTACATGTAAGGATTACACAGGTTGGATTTCCAAGAAAGTAATTTGGGGAGTATATGATGATAATGATAGGTATTAATTTACTATAACATTTAATAATAAAATTGCTTACTACTTGAGACTAAATTTGCTATATATAAAAACTTACTAAAGATATAATTATTTATGCAAAGATATTTAGACGGTACAAATGATGTCGCATTTAAAAAATTATTTAGTGATAAAGTAAAATTAATAAATTTACTGAACTCTCTTCTTAGGTTATCGAAAGGAAATAGAATCATAGGTTTAAGCTATATAACTACTGAACAATTGCCTTTATTTCTTGAAGGGAAAAGAAGTTTATTCGATCTAAAAGTTAAAGATGAAACTGGTAGATGGTATATAATCGAGATGCAGCGAAAATGGAGAAAGATTATCTTAATAGAACGCAGCTTTACGGTTGTTATACCTACATTAATCAAATTAAGAAAGGTATGAAACATAGGGATTTATTGCCGGTAGTAATAATAATTTCTATCATAGGAACAAAAGCTTTGCCTGATGATGCTGTATATTAGATATCATCATATAAAAGAAAGCAATACTCATAAACAATATTTGTTTTCATTAACTTATGTATTTATTGAACTAGGAAAATTTAAAAAAATGATTTTAAAGATGATACAGATGAATGGTTGCATTTATTAAAATATGCTTTGCAAGAACAAGAACCGCCAAAAGAGATTAAAAATGAAATTGTGTTATCGGCATATGCAAGTTTAGAGCAATATAAATGGACAGAACAGGAGTATGATGATTATTTTAGAGCTGCAATGGCTATACAACAAGAAATAGACAAGTTTGAAGAAAAATTTAAAGAGGGCGAAGTTAAGGGTAAAGCTGCAGGAAAGGTTGAAGGAAAAGCTGAGGAAAAAATTGAAACAGCAAAAGAAATGCTAATAGAGAACGAACCTATAGAGAAAATAGCACGATATACTAAGCTTACAATAGAAGAAATAAAAAAGCTAAAATGTAGATATTTAAATGAAGACTGTATTCCCCGAACGTTCAGAGTTAGAGCAAAGATTAGTTATATTGTAGGCCAAATTTTAGGTGTCGCAAGAGATAAAATTGCTATGATTAGCTTATAGGGCTCTTTTGCTAGGGGTGACTGGGTGCGTGATCTACTCAATGGTTATCATGGTGATACTGATATTTTGGTAATTCTAAAAAAAGGTAAATATAAAGGGCAGGCTGCTTTAAGGCTAGAAGATGATATATATATAAGACTAGTAAAAGACTAGAAAAAATGGGAGTAGTAAAAGATTACATTATCCCATACGATTCAGAGATATCAATAATTCTTGAGTCAATAGAGGAGGTAAATAGGCAGTTAGAAAAAGGACGTTATTTTTTCACCGATATTAAAAAAAAAGGTATTCTTTTATACGATAGTGGTGAATTTACACTTAGTGAAGCTAAAGATTTGCCTTGGAGTGAAATGAAAGAAATTGCTAAAGATAATTATGATTATTGGTTTGGTAGAGGTAAAGGTTTTTTAAAAGGGGCAACTACTTATTTAAACGATTTGGAGTATGCTTTATCAGCCTTTTCACTTCATCAAGCTACCGAAAGTTTTTACAGTACTATTTTATTAGTTTTTTCTAACTATAAACCTAAATTGCATGATATAAAAAAGTAGAGTAAGAAAATATCATATTGAGCTATTGCAGGTATTTCCTATGGCAATGCCGGAGCAAGAGGAATGTTTTAAATTACTACAAAAAGCTTATGTTGACGCAAGATATGATAAAAATTATAAAATTACAAAAGAACAACTACTTTATCTTATTGAAAGAATAGAAAAATTAAAAGAAATCACCGAAAGAATCTGTACAGCAAGAATTAATCAGTAGTAGGCTAGGGTCATTCTTAGCTCAGCATTGCCTGCCTGGATACCGAGTCGTCATTGCGAGCGACTGCAAGGAGCGTGGCAATCCAGAAAAAATAACAAAAAAATTCTGTAAATCAGAATTTTTTACTGGATTGCTTCGTCAATTACTTACGTAAATTCCTCGCAATGACGGAAAAGACGATCCACGCAACAATGCCTCGCGGGAATGACATCGAGTGGGTTCTTCGAGCCATGCAACAAAACCTAAATTATGCAGCTATTACAGCTCTGTTTTTAATAGATCAAGAAGATAATGCAAAGGAACTACTTCAACTTGTGAATTAAGATAATATTTATCCTTTCCCGGGTATACTATATAAGCTTTCTTTGGTTTTAAATCTTGCAATGCATTATAGAAACCTTTTGATATAGAAGGAGTAAGGGATCTTTTAATTTCAATTGCCGTAAGATTATTTATGCTTGATTCTAGTATTAAATCTACCTCTGCCTTTCCGGCAGTTCTATAAAACCAACTATTCATTTTATTTTTAACTGTAGATAAAATATTTTCTATTACAAATCCTTCAAAACTTCCTCCGAGAATGTAATGTCCGAGTAGTTCATCATAAGACTTAATAATGCATGTAGGATACCGCTATCACGAATATATAGTTTGGGAGCTTTGACTAATCGCTTCTTTACGTTACTAGACCAAGGTCTTAGCAATCTTATAAGGAATAAATCCTCAAAGAGATCGATATATCTCATTATAGTAGGGACTGATATCCCAAGGCTTGCTGCTATTTTGCTAGCATTTAGTAAATTGCCTTGACAATGAGCAAATATAGTCCATGTTCTACGTAAAACTTCTGTAGATATATTATAGCCGAGTTGCGGTATTTCACGTTCTAAATAAGTCATGATAAAAGATTGCAACCAATTCATACTACTATTATCCGAAGCACTAAGAAAGCTATGCTGAAAACTCATTTAAAAAAGATTTAATATCTTTTGCTAAAAAACGCTCAATCATTATCCATGTAAATTTAACATTGGATGTTAAATTTACATGGATAAAATTAATACGTCAAGATGTTAGTTTAAAGCTTAACTGAATTTATAAATAAAAAATAATATGGTACTTTTATCCTTATTAAAAATAAGGTAAAAATAACATTCATTATACAAGTATTATTAATATGGTAAAAAAGAAAATAAAAGATAAGGCTCATAAAAAAGAAAGTATGATTTGTACTACTACTTCAAATCAAGCTTTAGCAAAATTACAAGCAAAAGTGCAAGATTATATAGATACTACAGGAGAAAAAATTTCTCTAGTAGATGAATTAATTAAGTTAAGAAAAGCAGATGGATAGTGCTTTCGGTTTATTTAAAATTTGATAAAATTATCTAAATATAGTATAGAACTTAATTTATAATATTAAAAATTTTATGAGTAAGAAGCTTTATATTAAGACCTACGGATGTCAGATGAATGTTTATGACTCCGTTAAGATGCAGGATTTGCTTTATCCCTTTGGCTATGAACCCACGGAAAATATTGAAGATGCTGATGTTATTATTTTAAATACCTGTCATATCAGAGAGAAAGCAGCCGAGAAAACTTATTCTGAACTCGGTCGTATTAAGAAAATACAAGATACCAGAAAAAAACAAGGCTTAAACTCTGCAATAATAGTTGTAGCCGGTTGTGTTGCACAGGCGGAAGGTGAAGAGATTTTCACAAGAACTCCTTATGTTGATATTGTTGTTGGTCCGCAATCTTATTATAACCTACCGGAATTAATCTCAAAAGTCGTTAGACACGAAAAGCGCTTAATCGATCTTGATTTTGTTGAAGAAGCAAAATTTGATCAGTTACCTGAGCAATTATATCCGCAAGGAACAAGTGCCTTTATATCGGTACAGGAAGGGTGCGATAAATTTTGTACTTTCTGTGTAGTGCCTTACACAAGAGGTGCTGAATTTTCAAGGAATGTAGAGCAAGTTTACAGAGAAGCACTAAAAGTGGTTAGTAGCGGTGCTAAAGAAATTATGTTACTTGGACAAAATGTCAATGCATATCACGGTAAAGGTCCTGCAGATAAAATATTTAGTCTAGCCGATTTACTCAAACATCTAGCACAAATTCCAAATTTAGAGAGATTACGTTATACCACCTCACACCCGATAGATATGAATGATGATCTAATAAAACTACACGGCACCGAACCTAAATTAATGCCGTTTCTACATCTACCGGTGCAGTCAGGTTCAAATAAAATATTAAAAGCCATGAACCGCAAACATGATCGGGAATATTATTTTGATATAATTAATCGCTTAAGAGAAGCAAGACCCGATATAGTTTTATCCTCTGATTTTATTGTCGGTTTTCCCGGTGAAACAGATGAAGATTTTGAGGATACTTTAGATTTGGTCCGCAGAGTAAAATACGGTCAGTGCTATTCGTTTAAATATAGCCCACGTCCCGGCACACCTGGTGCAACTAGAACCAATCAAATACCTGAACATATAAAATCAGAGAGATTAACTATATTGCAAAAAGAACTTATGGCTCAGCAACTAGCTTTTAATGAAAGTTGTGTTGGTAGTACTATGAAAGTTCTATTTGATCGCGATGGTAAATTCGACGACCAGATAATAGGTAAAACTCCATACATGCAGTCCGTATATATCCAAAACCCTAATAAATCTTTACTTGGTAAAATCATTGATGTAAAAATTACTAAGGCTTCACTTAATAGTTTAACCGGCGAAATATTATAAGTCATGTATAAATCTCTATTTTTTTGTTTAAAAATTTTTGCATTCCTTATTTTAGTAGGTTGTGGGATTACTGCTTATATAATATATCACTATTCACGTGATTTGCCTGATTACTCACGGCTTGCACGTTATTATCCACCGTCGGTAACGCGTATTTATTCCCGTGACGGCAAATTAATGGAGGAGTACGCTTTTGAACGTCGTGTATTTGTACCGATTAATAGCGTACCGAGTTCGCTAATAGAAAGTTTTATTGCAGCTGAGGATAAGAATTTCTATAACCATCCCGGTGTTGATTTGCTTGGAATAGTTAGAGCGGCATTTTTAAATATATCTAATTATTTACATCATAGGCGTATGGCAGGAGCATCTACCATTACTCAGCAAGTGGTTAAAAATTTTCTGCTAACTAACGAGGTTTCTCTTGAACGTAAGATTAAAGAAGCGATTCTTTCTTATATGATTTCAAGAGTATTTACTAAGGATCAAATCTTAGAATTATATCTTAATCAAACATTCTTTGGTCTCGGTGCATACGGTGTTGCGGCAGCTGCACAAAATTATTTTAATAAATCCGTAGAGGAACTTACCATTGCAGAATCAGCTTTTATTGCGGCACTGCCTAAAGCCCCTTCCAAACTTAATCCGGAGAGAAACTACGCTAGAGTAAAAGCTCGTCGTGATTACGTAATAATGCGTATGTTTGAAGATGGTTATATAACAAGAGATGCTGCGAAAGAAGCTATGGATAGCCCGATAGTTTTACGTAAACGAGCTAAAGAAGAAACTGTTACGGCTGATTATTATGCCGAGCAGGTGCGAGAAGAAGTAATTAAGATGCTAAATAGTAAAGAGGAATTTTATACAGGAGGTCTTACTATTATTACTTCTTTAGATGCAAAGATTCAGCAATTAGCCGAAAACTCTCTAAGAAAAGGACTTAGGGAGTTTGATAGGAAGCGTGGTTTTAGAAAACCTATTGCCAATATTTCTCTTGATAATTGGCAAGAAGAGTTTAAAAAATTACCTACACCTCAATCGCTTTTAGAGTATAAATTAGCTATAGTTCTAGATGTGACCAATAACCATGCAGAGATTGGACTTATAGACGGCAGCAAATCTAAAATTCCTATTGCTGAAATGAAATGGGCAAGAAGTAACCTTAAATCAGTTAAGGCTTTGCTTAAAAAAGGTGACGTGCTAGTGGTTGAGGCTATAAAAGAGGGGTATGCTCTTCGTCAGATTCCTGAAGTAAATGGGGCTATTATGGTTATGAACCCAAATACCGGACAGGTACTTGCAAGCGTCGGGGGGTATGATTTTTCCACAAGTAAATTTGATAGAGTAACTCAAGCACTTCGTCAACCGGGTTCTTTGAGTAAAACCTTTGTTTATTTAGCAGCCCTTGAAAACGGTGTTAAGCCGAATCAGATTTTTAACGATGGACCTATTGAGATTTTGCAAGGTCCGGGTATGCCTAGCTGGCGTCCTAAAAATTATGAAGGTAAGTTTTTAGGTGAAATCACTATGCGTACCGGGCTTGAAAAATCTCGTAATCTCATAACCGTAAGAGTTGCGACTGCTGTAGGGCTTACGAAAATCGTTGATATAATTAAGCGATTCGGTATTAATAATGAACCGAAAAAAGTTTACTCTATGGTACTTGGTTCAATTGAAACCACACTTAGCAGAATGACTAATGCTTATGCAATTATTGCTAACGGCGGTAAAAAAGTTGAGCCTCATTTTGTAGAATTAATTAAAGACCGTAACGGTAAAATTATTTATAGGCGAGATGATAGAGAATGTCTTTCTTGTAATGTTTCAGATAGCAATTTAGATACCGCAATATTAGAAATACCGAAAGAATATATCTATAGAGTTACGGATGAAGCTAGTGATTATCAAATTACTTCGTTTTTAACCGGAGCAATATATAGAGGTACCAGTTATGCTGCAAAGAAGCTAGGGAAAATTATCGGTGGAAAAACCGGTACTAGTAACGATAGTAAAGATACATGGTTTGTAGGTTTTACGCCCAAGATAGTAGTTGGTAGTTATGTTGGCTATGATACACCGAAAGAGCTTGGAAAAAGAGCAACAGGTTCAAACGTAGTATTGCCGATTTTTATTGATTTTATGAGTAATGCTTATAAGGATGAACCGTCGCTGCCTTTCAAAGTCCCTGATTCAATAAAATTATTAGCAGTAGATAGAGCAACCGGTAAAATTACGCCAAGCGGCACGGTTATAGAAGCATTTAAAGTCAATAATTTTCAGATGCTTGAGAATGAAGATATGATCGATAATAATGATATTTTTGATTATGTATCGAGTAAGGAAGATCAGTCTCAAGAAATTTATTAAATTGTATACACTTAGTTTAAGCGGATGTCATTCTCGTACAGCATTGTTGCGTGGATCAATATTTCCCTCTGTCATCCTGCAAGCTTGTAGCGGGATCCAGTTTAAAATACTAAAATTATTATTTTAAGTTGTTTTCTGGACCCCGTGGTCAAGCCACGGGATGACACTAAATACATTTTTTGATCCATACAACAAAGCTACCTACCTACTTATTCATTTATTTGGAATTTTAATTATATGAAAAAAATTATTTTACACCTAACTGCCCTAATATTAACTCAAGCGGATTGTTTTTTAGTTAAAGAAAATGATAAATTTATTAAACGGGAAGGTAATTGCGAGTCTCGTTATGCTCCATGCTCAACATTTAAAATTGCTATAAGTTTAATGGGTTATGATGATGGGTTTTTAATTGATGAAACTCATCCAAAATTACCTTTTAAAGAAGGATATGCTGACTATCTTGAAGTTGGAAACAATCCCAAACACCTAAAGATTGGATGAAGAATAGCTGTGTTTGGTATTCTCAGGTTATTACCAAAGAATTAGGTATTGAAAAATTCCGTGATTATGTAACAAAATTTGATTATGGTAATCGTGATATTTCAGAAGATAAAGGAAAGAATAACGGTTTAACTAATGCATGGCTTTTTAGTTCTTTAGAAATTTCACCGGAAGAACAATTAGCTTTTCTTCAAAAACTAGCAGAGAATAAATTGCCTGTAAGTGTTAAAGCCCAAGAAATGACTAAAAATATTTTGTTTATTGAAGATTTTGTATATGGTTGGAAGCTTTACGGTAAAACAGGCAGCGGTAATAAACTTAGCCAAGATAGAACTGTAAAATTAAAGGATCGTAAAATCGGATGGTTTATAGGTTGGCTACAAAAAAATGACAGAACAGTTTTCTTTATACATTTCATTGCAGATAATAAAACTTATGATTCCTTATGCAGGACGACGTTCTAAAGAAAGAAGCAGCGAAAGAAAAGCTAAAAGAATTGAACTAAATCTCAATTTTTATTTTCGAGGAACAACCAACAGTGAATTTGCTATTGGTTGTTGATTAAAAAGCAATACTCTAAGTTATCTATACTAAAGTACCTTCTTCTTAATAGGAGATTCCGGTCATATCTACCACAGTATGATCATTATCAAGTAGAGTGTTATTTTCAGTAGTAACATCTTCATTAATTTCAGCAGCAAGTTTTTCAGCTTCAATTTCATCAATATATTGTTTTAATTTAGCTTTTTTTTGCGTTTTTATTTCTAACATACCAAGTTATTCCTGCACCTATTATAACAGCGATGGAGGCAACTACAGCTGTGCCAATGCTTATATATGGAGCAACTAAGGAATTATCGTTATCACTCTAATCAAACATATTTTCTTGAGAGTTGTAAGTTGTATTGAAATCAGTATTAGTAAGGTTTGCTACGGTGTTATTAATTAAATTTATTCCCGTTTCAGTCCAACTTTCAGTGTTATTGGAAAAGATTGATTCAGAAATTTTGGCAGTAGGGCTTGTTATTGTGTTATTAATCATATTTTAGATGCTATTTCAGGTAAGTCTTTTGTTATGAGTTCTACTAAGTTTTCTATTGTGCTAGTACCTTAGAAGTGCTAGATATCGGGTTAGCTATTAAATCCTTTATTTCTGAAGAAATTCCATTCAAATTATTTCCTTTAAGTACCTCAAATATTTCGCATCCTTTACCCTATAGTAATAGAGTTATTAGTTGCTGCAGTATTAAGTATATACTCAATAGTAGGGTTTAAAATTTTAGTATAATTTTGTGGATCAGAATAATAACGAAAATTTTCTTGACATATTTTCATCAATGCTTCCTCATACACAAAAGTATTATCACCTTGTTTTTTAAATATATAATCTCGTATACCATCTCCATTATCATTAACTGCAGTAATAATAGCCTCGTCTATAGTTAGCGCTTTCTTTACTTTGAAAAACCCTCTAAATATTAGGTTCATGATATCGCTAGTTAATAATTCAATTCCTTTGCTACACTCCATCGTTGCCATATTGTTTTTAGGACAATTCGATACAATTAAATTTTTTGTAGTAGAATCTTATAATAATTTTCTCCGTTATATCCTATTTGAAGCATATTCTTGGTCTCCAATTGTTGCTCTTGCTGTAGTAATTCTTGCCACAGTGGTTAAAAATGAAGTTAATTGATGTATCATTTTGCTATTCTTTTGGATTTTTAAAATTGAAGGGCATAATAAGCAGTACTTAATTTGATAGTCAAGAAATTATTAACAAAAATTAATAATTAATATATAATCATTGCAATTAGGTGAAATTATATAAATTTCAATATCGCTTGAAGTATCTAAAGAAATGTTATAAAATCAAAAAGTTCATAGAAATTTGAGGGTATTATGCAAGTAGTAAAAGCTTTAGAACAAATTTTAGCAGATAGTTATGCTTTATATTTTAAAACACAAAATTATCATTGGAATGTAGAAGGAGCAGAGTTTAGAAGTCTACATTTATTATTTGAGGGGCAGTATGAAGATTTAGCTGAAAGCTTAGATGAGCTTGCTGAAAGAATAAGAAGTTTAGGTGCTAAAGTCCCCGCATTATCAGATTTAATAAAACTTGCATCTATAGATGAGGCAAATCCAAACGCAACAGCAAATGAAATGCTTAAAAGTCTAACAAAAGATCAAGATATTATTAGAGATACATTATATAATGGACTCAAAGTAGCACAAGCAGAGGGCGATGAGGGTACAGCCGATATGATTATTGGACGAATTAAAGTGCATGAAAAAAACAGATGGATGCTGAAGAGTAGTATACTCTAGTGTCATTTCCTTCGTCATTGCGAGCGACTGAAAGGAGCGTGGCAATCTCAGGAGATAGTGTATGATTCCTGAGATTGCTGAGTCGATGCTACGCATCTCCTCGCAATGACGTTAATGCTCATAACAAACAAACTAACAAAATAAAAATAAAATGGAACAATACGATGTAGTCGTTATAGGCGGTGGTCCAGGTGGATATGTTGCAGCAATTAGAGCAGCACAATTAAAGAAAAAAGTTGTATTAATAGAAAAAGAACATTTAGGAGGGGTGTGCCTTAATTGGGGATGTATACCGACTAAATCCCTGCTTAAATCTGCTGAGGTTTTTGAATATATAAAACATGCTAAAGATTATGGAATTGATGCTAAAGGTGCTGAAATCAACATTAAGAAAATAGTCGAACACTCAAGAGAGATTTCAAATAAGCTTGCAGGCGGTGTTAAGTTACTACTGAAAAAAAACAAAGTTACCGTGATAGACGGAGTAGCAAGTCTTGCAGGAAATAAGGTAATAAATATAAATGATAAACCTACAGTAAAAGCAGAAAATATTATTATAGCTACCGGAGCAAGATCTAGGGTTTTAAAAGGCTTTGAGCCTGACGGTAAACAAATTTGGACGTCTAAGGAAGCTATGATACCACACCATGTGCCGAAATCTATGATTATTGTCGGCTCAGGTGCAATAGGTATAGAATTCGCTTCATTTTATAATAGTATCGGTGTGGATGTTACCGTAATTGAGGTACATAATAGAATATTGCCGGCTGAAGATACGGAAATTGCCGGAATCGCTCATAAGAGCTTTGAGAAGAAAGGTATAAAAATTATTACAAATGCTAAGTTAATTAAGCAAACAAAAACAAAAGATACGATAGAAGTTGAGTTAGAGTTAGCAGGTAAAATACAAAAATTACAAGCTGAAATTTTACTTATGGCAGTAGGTATTACAGCTAATACGGAAAATTTAGGTCTTGAGAAAACAAAAATTAAAGTAGAAAACGGCTATATAACTACTAACGGGTTAATGCAAACTGCGGAATCAGGAATTTATGCTATAGGCGATGTAGCAGGAGTGCCTTGTTTAGCTCATAAAGCAAGCCATGAAGGTATTATTGCAGCGGAAAGCATAGCGGGCTTAAAACCGCATGTTATTAATAAACATAATATTCCCGGTTGCACTTATTCTTCGCCGCAAATAGCAAGCGTCGGTTTGACTGAAGAAGCAGCAAAAACCTTAGGTTATGAGCTTAAAATAGGCAGATTTCCTTTTATAGCTAACGGTAAGGCTTTAGTAAGCGGTGATAGTGATGGTTTAATTAAAACTATATTTGATGCTAAGACGGGAGAGTTGTTCGGAGCTCATATGATAGGTTCAGAAGTTACAGAATTAATACAAGGATATGTGGTTTCAAAAAATTTAGAAGGAACGGAGTTGGATTTAATTAACACTATCTTCCCGCATCCGACTTTATCGGAAATGATGCATGAATCAGTACTCGCCGCTTATGATAGAGCAATACATATTTAAATATAATTAAAAAAATGAACAAAGGTAATTTAATCGAGAATTATGCAGTAGCGTTATTTAATAACGCTATGGTTGATAATATACAAGATAAGATCTTTGAAGAAATTACTTCTATAAACCGTATAATTACCGATAATTTTGATATTAGAGAGTTCCTATTTTCTCCTATAGTAAATAAGAACGACAAAATTAACGTAGTCAATTCGTTAGCAAAAAATATTAAAATTAGCACAATAGTACAAAATTTTTTATTGTTATTGGTAAAAAATTCTCGTACTGCTATTTTATCTAATATAGTAGATGCTTATAATACTTTACTATATGGAAGTAAAAATATAAAGATAGTTCAGGTTATTTCTGCAAATAAGTTACAACCTAAAGAGCAGGAGTGGATTAAATCTCGTATAGAAAAAGCATTAAATCAAAAAACAGAAATATTATTTGATATAGATAGTACTATTATTGGAGGTATTGTAATTAAATATGATAGTATGTTGCAAGATTACTCAATAAAAGGTAGTTTAGAGAAAATAACGAAAGCTTTAAAGAAAGTTAATATTGCTGCATAGATATTTATATAGTCATTGTGAGGAAATTACGAAGTAATTGACGAAGCAATCTCAGGATATTTTATGAGATTACCACGCAGCCTACGGCTGCTCGCAATGACGACTTAGTATCCACATGGGTAATGCTCGTTCGCAATGACAAGAAAATTAGGAGACGTAAACCACATGAAACTAAAGCCTATTGAAGTAGCTGAAATATTACAAAAGGAAATAGCTAATATTAATTGCTTAAGTGAGCTTGAGGAAATAGGGCAGGTAATAACCGTCGGTGATGGTATAGCCAAAATTTACGGTCTTGCTAATGTAAAATCCGGTGAAGTGGTAGAATTTAAATCCGGTGTTAAGGGTCTTGTTTTAAATTTGGAGAATGATAGAGTCGGTGCTGTAATTATGGGGGATGATAACCAAGTACAGCAAGGCGATAATGTCAAAAGAACTAAAGAAGTTTTAGAAGTACCGGTAGGAAAAGCTTTGCTTGGTCGTGTTGTTGATGCTCTAGGTAATCCTATTGACGGCAAAGGCGATATTGCAAGTAAAGAGTACAGACATATCGAGATGAAGGCTCCGGGAATAATAGAAAGAACGAGCGTAAGCGAACCCGTACAAACCGGAATAAAGGCTATAGATTCGTTAATCCCAATAGGTAGAGGGCAAAGAGAGTTAATAATCGGTGATAGGCAAACCGGAAAAACAGCTGTAGCCGTCGATACTATTATCAATCAAAAACAAGCCCATCCACTTACTAATGAAAGTGATAAAATTTATTGTATTTATGTAGCTATTGGGCAGAAAAGATCAAGTGTTGCACAGATAGTAAAGAAATTAGAAGATGCCGGAGCCATGGACTATACAATCGTTGTTTCGGCTACTGCATCAGAAGCTGCGGCTCTTCAATTCATTGCCCCTTATTCTGCCTGTAGCATGGGTGAATATTTTCGTGATAACGGCATGCACGCACTTATTATTTATGATGATTTAAGTAAGCATGCCATTGCATATAGACAAATCTCATTATTACTTAGAAGACCTCCCGGGCGAGAAGCGTATCCCGGTGACGTGTTCTACCTGCATTCAAGATTGCTTGAGCGAGCTGCTAAAATGTCAGAGGAAAAAGGCAGCGGTTCACTTACTGCTCTTCCTATAATTGAGACGCAAGCAGGTGACGTATCCGCATATATCCCAACAAATGTTATTTCAATTACCGACGGTCAAATTTTCTTAGAAAGCGAGCTATTTTATAAAGGCGTAAGACCTGCCGTTAATGTCGGCATTTCGGTAAGCCGTGTTGGTTCTGCGGCACAAATAAAGGCTATGAAGCAGGTAGCAGGTTCGGTAAAGCTAGAACTTGCTCAATTTAGAGAGCTTGAGTCTTTCTCGCAATTTGGATCAGATCTAGACCCTGCCACTAAAGCACAAATCGATCACGGTAAAAGATTAGTTGAGATATTAAAACAAGCTCAATATCATCCTTTTCCGGTAGAAGAACAAATAGTAAGTATTTATGTCGGGACTAAGAAATATTTAAATGATGTACCGCTTCAGAAAGTAAAAGAATTTGAAGATAAAATGCTTACGGAGATAAGGTTAAATAAAAAAGATATTTTGGAATCAATAAAAAATGAGCAACGTATAACCGAAGAAACCGAGCAGAAACTAAAAGCATTTTTAGAAAATTTCGTAAAAGCCTACTGTGTCATGCCGTGACTTGATCACGGCATCCAGTAAAATAAGTTAAAAATACTGGACCCCGTGGTCAAGCCACGGGGTGACAATGGAAAAACCAAAAAACTATTATGTTAAATTTAAAGCAGTTAAGAACTAGAATTAAAAGCGTTAAATCTACACAAAAGATTACTAAAGCAATGCAACTAGTATCAGCTTCTAAAATGGCAAAAATAAAAAGTCAAATAGCCAATTCAAATTTTTATATTGAGGCTATTAGTAAAATGATGTCTGCTATATTATCAATTGATATGTATGAGTTATCTATAGAAGAGCAGAAATTTTTTAATACCGTGCCGAATAAAGCAAATTTATTGATAGTTATGACATCACAGCGTGGGTTATGCGGAACGTTTAATTACAGTATAATTAAACAAGTTAAGAATGATATTAAAGAGTTAGAAAATAAAGGCGAACAAATAAAACTTATCATTATTGGAAAAAAAGGTTACGAAGCACTAAACAGGCAATATGTAAATTATATTGATAGTTATTTTGAGTTACCCAAAATTCATGATGAAAATCTGATGCTACAAGTAAAACAAAAAATTATGTCGGCAGTAGAAAATCTAGAAGTTAGTAATTGTGTTATATATTTTAATACATTTAAGAACGCAATGACTCAAATTATGACTAAGCAGCAGATTTTACCGGTAGAAAAATATCAAGATGATTCTGCAGTAGAAAATGATCATTATGAATATGAGGGGGAGAATCTAATTTCTAATCTAATTAATTTATATGTGAATTCCCAAATAAATTATGCTTTACTACAAAGTAGAGTAAGTGAGGAGGGAGCTAGAATGACCGCTATGGAAAATGCAACAAATAATGCTAATGATTTAATAAGCAAGTTAGTTTTAAAGTTGAATAGATCAAGACAGGCTATTATTACTACGGAGTTGATAGAGATTATAGCTGGTTCTGAGGCGGTTTAGGTATAAGGCTGTGTCATCCCGTGGCTTTGAACCACGGGATCCATTAAAAAGTAAAGAGAAGCCTGGATCCCGCAATCAAGTCGCGGGATAATAAATTATAACAAAAGAAAAAATTATGATAAAAAATATCGGTAAAATTACTCAGATTATTTCAGCGGTGGTGGATGTAAAATTTACGAATAACGGTGAGTTACCGGAAATTTTAAATGCTCTAGAGTGCTATAACGATAAACAAAGGATAGTACTGGAAGTAGCACAACATATAGGCGATGATACGGTACGTTGTATTGCTATGGATTCTACTGAAGGATTAGTGCGGGGCGTAGAAGTAATAGATACAGACAGTCCTATTCGTATTCCTGTAGGTACTGAGACGCTTGGGCGTATTATGAATGTTGTAGGTGAGCCAATTGACGGTAAAGGAGACATTAAAAGCTCAAATATTTCTTCTATATATAAGCCTGCTCCTGATTTTACCAATCAGTCAACCGAGCGTAATATATTAGTAACCGGTATTAAAGTTATTGATTTACTTGCTCCTTATACTAAAGGCGGTAAAATAGGACTATTCGGTGGTGCAGGAGTCGGTAAAACCGTGTTAATTATGGAGCTTATTAATAACGTAGCTAAGGCCCACGGCGGTTATACGGTATTTGCAGGAGTCGGTGAGAGAACTAGAGAAGGTAATGATCTTTACCATGAAATGATTGACTCGGGTGTTATTAACCTTGAAGAGCCTGAAAAGTCAAAAGTAGCTTTAGTTTACGGGCAAATGAACGAGCCGCCTGGAGCAAGAGCAAGAGTTGCGTTAAGCGGCCTGACCATTGCAGAAAGTTTTAGAGATATGAATGAGGGGCAAGATGTTTTATTCTTTGTAGATAATATTTTCCGTTTTACTCAAGCAGGTTCTGAAGTATCGGCGTTGCTTGGTAGAATTCCGTCAGCGGTAGGGTATCAGCCTACTCTTGCTACTGATATGGGAGAGCTACAGGAGCGTATCACCTCTACTAAGCACGGCTCAATAACTTCCGTGCAGGCTATATATGTACCGGCAGATGATTTAACCGATCCTGCTCCTGCTACTTCTTTCGCACATTTAGATGCTACAACAGTACTTAGTCGTCAGATAGCCGAGCTTGGAATTTATCCGGCAGTTGACCCGTTAGATAGTAATTCTCAGGTACTTGATCCGATGATTGTTGGCGAAGAACATTATAGCGTAGCAAGACAAGTGCAGCAAGTTTTACAAACTTATAAATCGTTGCAGGATATCATCGCTATTTTAGGTATGGATGAGCTATCCGAAGAAGATAAACTAACCGTGTCGCGTGCTAGAAAAATACAGCGTTTCTTATCGCAGCCTTTCCATGTCGCCGAAGTATTTACCGGAGCTGAAGGCAAATTTGTTAACTTAGCTGATACTATCGCAGGCTTTAAAGGACTTGTAGAGGGTAAATACGATGATTTACCGGAAGCTGCTTTTTATATGGTCGGAACTATGGACGAGGCTATTGAGAAGGCAAAGACGTTGAAGATGTAGACATTGTCATCCCGTGGCTTGACCACGGGATCCAGTGAAAGTAGCAATATAGCAAGTCGTTTTTCTGGACCCCGTGGTCAAGCCACGGGATGACATTAAGGATAAACCAAAATATGAACGAAACAATTCTAGTCAAAATAATTACTCCTTTAAGTATTGCATTTGAAAAGCAAGCTAAAATGGTAACAATGCCGGGTGAGGAGGGTATGTTTGGAGTGCTACCGGGTCACGCTCCGATGATTGTTAGTTTAAAAGCCGGTTTAGTGCAGGTTTATATAGATGATATGCATAAATCTGAAAACACTTATCTTATTTCCGGCGGTGTAACCGAAGTAACGGCAAATTATATTAATATAGCTACGGAAACGGCTATTAACGTTACGAATTTAAGTGAAGCAGAAATAGCAACTAAGCTTCTAGAACTTCAAAAACCTTTATCAGATCAACATTAATTTGTTTGAAAAATCTACGTTTTGGGATAAGGTTATTTTGATGTCATTGCGAGGAGAATTACATAGTAATTCGACGAAGCAATCTCAGGATATTTAATGAGATTGCCACGCAGCCTACGGCTGCTCGCAATGACGATATTCATTCCACATAATCAAGTGAGAAACAAATGTCAAAAGTGCATAATTCAGAATATCTTAAAGAATTATCAGTCGATAATACTTCATACAAAATTTACGATATAAATAAAGCGGCAAGCGATATCGAACTTCCCTTAAAAAAGCTTCCATATAGTTTAAGAGTGTTATTTGAGAATGTATTACGTTCTAATGGTTCAAAGCAAAACTTACTTGTATTTAAAGAATGGCTAAAAACTAAAAAATCTAATGCGGAAATAGATTTTATGCCGGCAAGAGTTTTGATGCAGGATTTTACTGGTGTGCCTGCTATTGTGGACTTGGCTGCTATGCGTGATGCGATGAAGAAAATAAGAGGCGATCCGTTAAAAATTAATCCGCTTATTCCTGTTGATTTGGTAATAGACCATTCCGTAAGCGTTGATTCTTACGCAGCTAAGGATTCATTCGATAAAAATGTTCAAATAGAAATGAAACGTAATATAGAGCGTTATGCATTTCTTAAATGGGGGCAGCAAGCATTTAATAATTTTAAAGTAGTGCCGCCAGGTACGGGTATTTGCCATCAAGTAAATTTAGAATATTTAGCAAAAGTCGTGTGGCATAAGGACGGATTTGCTTATCCTGATAGTTTAGTTGGAACGGATAGCCATACAACTATGGTAAACGGATTATCGGTGCTTGGTTGGGGAGTCGGCGGAATAGAGGCGGAAGCTGCAATGCTTGGACAACCTCTTACTATGATTCTACCGGAAGTAATCGGTGTAAAACTAACAGGAAAATTAACAGGTATAGCTACCGCAACCGATTTAGTTTTAACCGTTACTGAAATGCTACGTAAAAAGAGAGTAGTAGGTAAATTTGTTGAGTTTTTCGGTGAGGGGCTAAAAAATCTAACGATTGCCGATCGTGCGACCATTTCTAATATGTCGCCTGAATACGGTGCTACTTGCGGCTTTTTCCCGATTGATCAAGAAACTATAAAATATCTAGAGCTAACAGGTAGAGAAAAAACGCAAATCAAATTAGTAGAGAAATACGCAACCGAGCAGAATCTTTGGTATGATTTTGAGCATGAGGCAGAATATACTGAGGTTTTAGAGTTAGATTTATCTACGGTACATAGTTCACTTGCCGGTCCAAAACGTCCGCAAGATCGAGTAAACTTAAACGATGTAGCAAGTAATTTTAAACATGAATTACCGAATTTTGCTTTAGAAAATAAAAACATTGATAAAAAATATGCCGTAGCAAATCAGAATTACGAAATCGGTAACGGCGATGTAGTAATTGCAGCAATTACTAGCTGTACTAATACTTCTAATCCTTCGGTTATGATTGGTGCAGCACTTCTTGCTAAAAAAGCACTAGAACACGGGTTAAAGGTAAAACCTTGGGTTAAAACTTCTCTTGCTCCTGGTTCAAAAGTCGTAACGGAATATTTGAATCTTAGCGGTCTTGATAAATATTTAGATGAATTAGGGTTTAATCTAGTAGGTTACGGCTGCACTACTTGCATCGGTAATTCCGGACCTCTAAATCCGGAAATAGAGGAAACTATTAACAAAAACGGGCTAGTTGTTGCTTCTGTTTTATCTGGTAATAGGAATTTTGAAGGGCGAATTAATCCACTTACTAAAGCAAGCTATCTCGGCTCGCCTATTTTAGTCGTAGCATATGCACTTAGTGGCACTCTTAATATAGATCTAACAAATATGCCTATAGGAGAAAATATTTATTTAAAAGATATTTGGCCAAGCAAAGAAGAGATAGATGAAGTTATTGCAAATTCAATTAATTCCTCTATGTTTATAGAAAAATATTCTGATATATTTAGCGGAACAAAAGAGTGGAAAGATTTACAGGTTACTACTAGCTCTAATTATAATTGGGATAAGAATAGTACCTATATTAATAATCCGCCTTATTTTGAGGATATAGGCAGCGAGAATAGTATAAAAGATATAAAATCTGCAAAAATTTTAGCAATTTTCGGCGATTCTATTACTACCGATCATATTTCGCCGGCAGGCAGTATTAGTAAAACCAGCCCTGCTGCTAAATATTTAACGGACCATCATATAGAGCCTCTAGATTTCAACTCTTACGGATCACGTAGAGGAAATCATAAAGTGATGATGCGTGGCACATTTTCTAATATCCGTATAAAAAATGAGATGTGTAAAGGTGTAGAAGGCGGTTTTACTATAAATCAATTAAGCGGCACGCAGCAAACTATCTACGATGCAGCTATGGACTACAAAGCTCATGATGTACCGGTAGTGATTTTTGCAGGTAAAGAATATGGTAGCGGCTCATCTAGAGACTGGGCAGCAAAAGGACCTGGGTTGCTTGGTGTAAAGGCAGTGATTGCCGAGAGCTTTGAACGAATACATCGCTCAAATTTAGTAGGTATGGGTATTTTACCGCTAACTTTTACCGGCAATAATACAAGATTAGATTTAAAGTTAGACGGTTCAGAAACTATGGACATTATAGGCTTAAGCGAGAATATAAGACCTTATAATCCTGTTAAATGTGTGATAAAAAAACAAACCGGTGAAATAAGAACAATCGATTTAATATTGCAAATATTTACGGATAATGAGATAAATTATATAAATCACGGCAGTATTATGCATTTTGTGGTAGAGAGTTTGAAGGGGTAGTTTGCTGGTATCGTCATTGCGAGGAAATTGCGTAGCAATTGACGAAGCAATCTAGGGAGTTTGTTTTATTTCATGAGATTGCCACGCAGCCTACGGCTGCTTGCAATGACGACTCAGATATCCATGCAACAACGCCACACGGGAACGACATAAAGAGGTAAAAATATGGACAAGCATCTTAAAGAATATACCGAGAGCGGTAAGAAAAATTTAATAGTGGTATATATATTATATCTATGTGGGATAGTAGCACCGATATTACCGTTAATTGGAGTATTTTTTGCATATCTCAATAAAGATAAAGGTGATAACTTTGCTACTAGTCATTACGTGTTTTTATTTCGTACTTTTTGTCTTGGAGTTCTTGGGTGGATTGTATGTTTCATATTTACGTTTATCATTATTGGAGTAGTATTGTATTTTGCACTCGCTGTTTGGTATATACTTCGTGTTGCTATCGGTTTTAAATATATGATAGAGGATCAAGCTTATCCGAACCCTATGACTTATTGGATAAAATAAAAGATGATAAAACTTACTATAGACGGTTCTGAAATAGAAGTATCAGAAGGCAGCACCGTTTATCAATCCTGTACACAAGCAGGTAAAGAAATTCCTCATTTTTGTTATCATGAGCGTCTAAAAATCGCCGGTAATTGCCGTATGTGCTTGGTTGAAATGGAAAAATCACCAAAGCCTATAGCTTCTTGTGCAATGCCTGCCGGTAACGGTATGGTTATTCATACCGATACGCCTATGATAAAAAAAGCACGTGAAGGGGTGATGGAGTTTTTACTTATTAACCATCCTCTAGATTGCCCTATTTGTGACCAAGGTGGGGAGTGCGACCTGCAAGATCAGGCTTTTAGATACGGCAAAGGTACTAGTAGATTTCATGAAAATAAGAGATCTATTAAAGATCAATATATGGGTCCGCTGATTAAAACAGCAATGACTAGATGTATAAAATGCACTAGATGCATTAGATTTGCGAGTGACATAGCGGGAATAGAAGAAATGGGAGCTATTCATCGAGGCGAGCATATGGAGGTAACTTCATATTTAGAGCAAACTTTAGACTCTGAAATTGCCGGTAATATGATAGATATTTGTCCGGTCGGTGCTTTAAATTCCAAACCTTATGCTTTTAAAGCCCGTAAATGGGAACTAAAACATACCGCTAGTATTGGAGTGCATGATGCTGAAGGCTCTAATATTCGCATTGATAGCAGAGGCGATGAGGTAATGAGAATATTACCTCGTGTTAATGAAGAAATAAATGAGGAGTGGCTTTCTGATAAAAATCGCTTTAGTTATGACGGTTTGAAATATCAGCGTTTAGATCGCCCTTATATCAGAAAAAACGGTAAGTTAGTAGAAGCTAGCTGGAGCGAAGCTTTAAAAATTATAGCGGATAAAATTAAATCCGTAAAACCTGAGAAAATTGCCGCTATTGCCGGCTCTCTTGCTTCTGTCGAAGCAATGTTTATGCTAAAAGCATTACTGCAAAAGCTTGGCTCTAATAACTATAGTGTTAATCAGTTTAACTATAAAATAGATACAAGCGAACGAGGAAACTATTTATTTAATACAACTATTGCCGGCGTAGAAAAAGCTGATTTATGTTTACTAATCGGAGCGAATCCAAGACAAATAGCACCTATATTAAATAGCAGAATAGGCATGCGAGTACGTGCCGACTCATTAAAAATAGCAAAAATAGGCGAAGGACATAATCAAACTTATAGAATTCAGGATTTAGGAAGCAACCCTAAAATAATTGAGGAGTTAGCTAGCGGTAAACATGAATTTGCAAAAGCCTTTAAAGCAGCAAAATATCCGATAATTATACTAGGTGACGGCGTATATGCAAGAGATGACGGATATGCTATATTGTCGCTTATTTATAAGATAGTGGCTGAATATAATATTATGCGTGATGATTGGAAAGGCTTTAATATATTGCATAATCAAGCTTCTATAGTTGGCGGTCTTGATATCGGTTTTAATACTCCTATTAAGCTCGAAGAGTTGGAACTTGCTTACCTGCTTGGAGCTGATGAAGTCCCGTTTGATAAGCTGAAATCGGCTTTTATAATATATCAAGGACATCACGGGGATTCAGGTGCTGCGAGTGCTGACGTAATTTTACCTGCGGCTGCTTATACCGAGCAGAGCGGAATTTATGTTAATTTAGAAGGAAGACCGCAAATAGCAGGAAAAGCAGTATCGCCTGTAGGAATAGCTAAAGAAGATATAGAAATTATTAAAGAGCTTGCCAGTTCTCTAAAAATAGATATCGGAATGGATAATTTGCAAGAAGTAAGAGCCAAGCTTGCTAAAGAATATAAGATATTTGCTAGTATTGATAAAATTACAGAGAATAAATTTACTAAATTTAGCTCTAAAGATAAGTTATCAAAAGAGCCTATAACTGCGGAACCTATTAATTATTATATGACAGACGTAATTAGTAAAAACTCAGTCACTATGGCTAAATGCGTTGAGGCTAAGGAAGCAAGAGACGAGGAGGCAGTATGATACCGAGGTACTCTCATGACAGAACTCTTTTTTGAATATATTTTTCCGTTAATTATCATCGCTCTAAAGGTAGTTGCAATCACTATACCTTTAATAGTGTGCGTTGCGTATTTAACATATGCAGAGCGTCGTGTTATTGGATTAATGCAGCTCCGACGAGGACCTAACGTTGTCGGTCCGTTTGGATTACTTCAGCCTATTGCCGATGCGTTTAAGCTCTTATTCAAAGAGCCGATCATTCCAACCAATTCCGATAAAATATTATTTATTTTAGCACCGATGATAACTTTTGTATTAAGTTTAATCGGTTGGGCAGTTATACCTTTTGCAAAGGGCGTAGTTCTTGCAGATATTAATGTCGGTGTTTTATATATCCTTGCTATATCTTCATTAAGCGTTTACGGCATTATTATTGCCGGTTGGGCTAGTAACTCAAAATATGCATTCCTTGGTGCTATACGCTCATCTGCTCAAATGATTTCTTATGAAGTGTCGATGGGGCTGGTTATTATTACTGTGCTACTTACTACCGGTACTCTCAATTTAAGTGGGATCATTGAAGCACAAAGAACAATGCCGTGGTGGATTGATTTAATGCTACTACCTATGGGCGTCGTGTTTTTTATCTCAGTGCTTGCTGAAACAAATAGATTACCTTTTGATTTACCTGAAGCAGAATCGGAGCTAGTCGCCGGCTATAATGTTGAATATTCCTCTATGGGATTTGCTTTATTTTTCCTAGGGGAATATGCTAATATGATATTAGTTAGTGCAATGACTACGACTTTCTTTTTAGGAGGTTACTTGCCGCCCTTTAATATATCGTGGTTAGATTGTATTCCGGGGTTCTTTTGGTTTGTATTTAAGGTCGGATTCTTATTGTTCTGCTTTTTATGGATTAGAGCGACCTTGCCAAGATATCGTTATGATCAATTAATGCGACTTGGCTGGAAAGTATTTTTACCTCTAACTTTATTTTGGGTGGTGTTAGTGTCAAGCGTGCTTATGTATACCAATAATTTACCGAGTATTTAGAGGGGGAGAGTATCATTGCTCTCCATTGTCATCCCGTGGCTTGACCACGGGATCCAGGAAAAATATACGAATTAAAAGCACTATAAATTATTTTACTAGATCCTGTGGTCAAGCCACGGGATGACAGGTATTTTTTTAATATTATGATAAACTATTTAAAATCGTTTTTTCTATATGAGATAGTACGAGGGATGGCTGTGACTTTAAAGTATTTCTTTAAGCCCAAAGTTACCATAAATTATCCTTATGAAAAAAGTCCTGTTAGCCCTAGATTTAAGGGTGAGCATGCACTGCGTCGCTATGAAAACGGCGAAGAGCGTTGTATTGCTTGTAAGCTCTGTGAGGCGATTTGTCCGGCACAAGCGATAGTGATTGAAGCGGACGAACGAGATGACGGCAGTAGACGTACTACTCGTTATGATATCGATATGACAAAATGTATTTATTGCGGGTTGTGTCAAGAAGCTTGCCCTGTAGATGCGATAGTTGAAGGACCTAATTTTGAGTTTGCAAGTCTAACTCATACCGCACTTATTTACGATAAAGAAAGATTACTGCAAAACGGCGACAAATGGGAGCAGGCACTTGCTAGTAAACTACACAAAGATTACGAGTATAGGTAATATACTCGTTTAATTATTCTTCATTTATTCGGAATATATACGTATTATGCTATTGTGATTCTGTTAATAGGTTCATTTCAAAAAAGTTAAATTAAAAAAATATATCATGAAAATTTGAACCTTGCATTCGAGATTTCATAAACCTTTGTAATTTAATTATTGCTTTTCTTTTTTTGATTTTTATTTTCTTAATTGTAAATAATTATAAAAACTAAAAAATTATGTTTATAAAACAGATTTATAGTATGGTAGTTTGTTTTGTTACTACTATAGTTTTATTGATAACGCTCTCTATTATATTTAATGCATTCATTACATTATTTTTGCCGGAATATACTCATAAGAGGAACTTATAAAATAATAGTACTAATGAGCAATATTTAAAGCTAAAATCATATGATAAGGATTTATATGAACAATTAAAAGGGTTGCCTCCAAAAAAAGAGCTAGAAGAAAAGAGAATTAGTTATAAGAATGAATATATAGAAGTTACTAAAGCACGTGCTGTAAGTACAATAATTAATTATTCAATTTGGATTATAGTTAGCCTTATATTTTTTATTGTACATTGGAAGATTTATAAAAATACGCAAAACAATAATAATTAATCAAGTTGTAATATCTGTGCAGATTTTATAGAGCTTTCTAGATGAGAGGATAGAAGAACAATACCACCGCTATTTGCTTTCATAACAATTAAATTATTTAGTAAATCCCTATTTTCTTTGCTTAAATTAGTTTCAACTTCATCAAGTAGCCATAAGTCAGATTGGCAAGCAATAAGCCTTGCTACGGCTACGATTTTCTGCATCCCGCTAGACAGACTATAGCATTTTTCATCTAATAAATCGTGTAGTTTGAAGTAATGAATAGCAGCGTATAGGGTTTCAGCGGAATTATAAATTTCCGACCAAAATTTTAGATTCTCAAAAACAGTCATTTCGAGTTTTAGACCTAAATTATGACCGATATAAGTACAATAGGGTTTAGCGATATTGTTAATATTACAGTTTCTATAGTAGATATTACCGCTACTAGGTTGCATAATTCCCGCTATCATTCGTAGCAGTGAGCTTTTACCGCAACCGTTAGCTCCTTTTATATAGGTGATAGAAGAAGGAAGAAAAGTAATATTTAGATCAAATAAATTTCTTTGTGCCAAGTTAAATTGTAATTGATGAAGTGATAGCATGTCCTTGTCATACCGTGGTCCCGCCACGGTATCCATAAAAGCAATTTAAAATACTAATAATTTTACTAGATACCGTGGCGGGACCACGGTATGATCTGTTGCTTTTCAATAAATTTAATTTTCATGATGCTCTTCTGGTGTGGTCCCAGTTAATTCTGTATTATCTTGTTGATTATTATGACCAATTCCAAGTTTGTCACGAGCACCTCTTAAAGCTTCTTTATGATCTGATGTATCAGGATTTACCACATGACTTATATCTATGCCTGTTACCTTATTAGCGTCTTGGCCTAGTTTTTTAGTTGCGTTGTCTAATTCATGAGTTACTTTTTTAGCTTCTTTCTCTATTCTTTTTTTTCATATAGACCTCACTTTTAAGTTCTATAATTAGAGTAGCATTTATATTTTTTGTAAGCAATTAAAATTTTACTAGCAAATTCTCCACCGATAAACGAAATACGTTTAAAATAGAACTCGGCATTAGACCAAAGTAAATAATTAGTAGTATTAAAGGAGTTATTGAGATTATTTCATATTTATATAAATCTCTGAAATACATAATTTCTTTATTGATAATCTCACCGAGCATTACTTCTTTATATAATTTCAGCATATAAACCGCCCCAAGGATTATGCCGAGAGCTGCTATAAAGGTTGCTATTACGTTCACCTTATAAATCCCAAGTAGGCTTAAAAATTCACCGATAAATCCGCTAGTTCCGGGTAGCCCGACAGAGCCGAGCATAGCAATCATAAAAAATGTGGCAAGTACAGGCATTTTACTTGCTACACCACCATATTTAGCTATTTCTTTAGTATGCAATCTTTCATATAAAGTACCAACTATTAAGAATAAGCATGAAGAAATCACGCCATGGCTAAGCATCTGAAATATTGCTCCGCTAACTCCGGCTTCAGTAAAGCTAAAAATACCTATCGTAACATATCCCATATGTGCAATTGATGAATAGGCTATCATCTTTTTCATATCTTTTTGAGCAAAAGCAACAAGGGACGCATATATTATAGCAATAACGCTAAGGTAAATTACGTAAATTGCAAATTCTTGTGATACACTCGGAAATAGCGGTAGTAATACTCTTAAAAAACCATAACCACCGAGTTTGAGCAAAATACCGGCAAGAATAACCGAGCCGCTAGTTGGAGCTTGTACGTGTCCATCGGGTAGCCAAGTATGAAACGGAATCATAGGAATTTTAACGGCAAAAGCAATAAAGATAGCCCACCATAAAATTTGCTGAGCAAATAACGGGATGTTATAGGTAAGTTCAGAAATATAGGTTAAATCAAAACTATGAATTTTGCTGTAAATATAAATTAATGAAAGTAGAAAAAATACTGAACCAAAGAAAGTATATAAGAAGAATTTAAGAGCTGCATATATTCTATTCTCACCACCCCAGATGCCTATAATGATATACATCGGCACTAATATTACTTCAAAAAAGAGATAGAATAATAATAAATTTACAGAGGTAAATGCCCCTATACAAAAAGATTCCATTAATAAAAAACATACTAAATATTCTTTAATATATTTTTTAACGGTAAATAAGCTTCCGATTATACAAATAAGAGTAAGCAAGGAAGTTAGAGCCACGAAAAATATTGATATACCGTCAACGCCAACATGAAATTCAAGCCCGATTTTATCAAGCCAAGCGTAGCGTTCAACAAATTGATAAGCGGGGTTTGAGGAGTCAAACTCTATTAAAATATGAATAGTTGAGATGAATGTTAAAACAGAACTAAGCACTGCAACATACATTACATATATCGGTTTATCTGCCTTTTTACTTTGACTAATAAACAGCAAAATATATAGCACGCTTATTAGCGGCAGAAAAATACTGATAGATATAATAGGTAATTCTAACATTCTTTTAAGATTTTATGAGTTTTTTTATTAGTATATGTCATTCCCGCGAGGCATTGTTGCGTGGATCAATTCCACCGCTGTCATCCCGCGACTTGATCGCGGGATCCAGTCCTTTTTTAATTTTTTTCTGGATACCGTGGTCAAGCCATGGTATGACACTAAAAACCTTTCCAAACAAAATAACTAATTGTTACAACAATAAATGATACTATATACAAAGCATAATTAAAAACATATCCTGTTTGTGTTTTGCCGGTAAGAACGCTAAAGCAATTAACGACTCGTGAAAAACCGTTCGGTCCAAAACGATCGATTATTTTTTGATCGCCAAGATAAAATAAAGAAGCTAAACAGTTAATAGGCTTCACAATTAAGAAATTATATATCTCGTCGAAATAATATTTATTTCTTAGAATGTTGGAAATTAATCCAAGGGGTGTCATCCCGCAGCTTAACTGCGGGATCCATTTTTTTTGAATTCCGTGGTCAAGCCACGGAATGACAGTACTTGACTTATATAAGTAAATCCCAATAACAATTCCCACTATACCGACTGCCATAGGTAGTAATTTTATATATAAAGGCGGGTGGCTAATTAGTAATTTATAAATATGTAAATTAAATAGGCTTTCATGGAAATAACCGTTTGTTTTGTCCATAGAGAGTAAATAATAGCCGATCATACCGCTAAAAAAGCTCCCAGCGACAAGTAATATAAGTGGATTATTCATTATTTTAGCCGGTTCGTGAGCATGTTCAAAAACATCTTTTTCTAGCTTAGTTTTGCCATGAAATACCAACATAATAATCTTCATTGAATAAATAGCGGTAAGTATTGCTGCTACTATCCCAAAAATGAACATAAATGAGCCGCTACTATAAGTCGCTTCTAAAATCGAGTCTTTAGAGTAAAACCCTGCTAAAGGATAAATCCCTATTAGTGCAAGTGAGCCGATTAAGAAATTTCCGTAAGTTACCGGCATTTTATTTCTTAAATCACCCATTTTAAAAATATCCTGCTCGTGAATGGCATGTATTACGCTGCCGGCTGATAAGAATAATAAGGCTTTAAAAAAGGCATGAGTTACTAAGTGAAATATCCCGCTATTATAGGCAGATACCCCGCAAGCCATAAACATATAACCAAGCTGGCTACAGGTAGAGTAAGCAATAATCTTCTTGATATCGCTTTGCATAATAGCAATGCTTGCAGCAAAAAGACAAGTAACACCGCCGATAATCGTAATAAATTGTAGAATTAAAGGGCTATATTCAAACAAATACGAGCAGCGTGCTACTAAGAATACTCCTGCCGTTATCATGGTTGCTGCGTGAATAAGTGCGGATACCGGAGTCGGTCCTTCCATCGCATCAGGAAGCCATACATGTAAACCAATCTGTGCAGATTTACCCATACAACCGATGAATAATAAGAAGCAAATAATATCTAGAATAGAAAACTGTAACAATATTTTTGTATTAGATAATAATTCTGCAGATGAAAATACATCTTTGTAATTTGCCGAACCACAATAAACAATAATTGTTATTACGCCTAAGATAAAAGCAAAATCGCTGGCTCTATTTGTTATAAAAGCTTTAATCGCTGCTTTATTGGCGGATTCTTTTGAATACCAAAAACCAATTAGTAAATATGAGCAAACGCCGACGCCCTCCCAACCGAAAAATAACTGTAAGAAATTATCGCTAGATACTAGCATTAACATAAAAAAAGTGAATAAAGAAAGAAAAGACAAGAAGCGTATAATCCCCTTATCTTCGGCCATATAGCCAAGCGAGTAAATATGCACGACGCTAGATACCCATGTTACGACTATAAACATTATGCTAGTTAGCTGGTCGATATAAATCGACCAATTTACTTTAAAATTTCCAACCTCAATCCATGGTAATAATTTAATATGGATTATATTTCCGTCTAAGCCCGCATCACAAAATATTATTAATGAGAATAAGGCAGATAAAGATAAAAAGCCGGTTGCAATTACTTGAGCTAATTTTTTGTCTATTATCCTTACGAATAACTCGTTTATTATTGCAGAGGCAAGCGGTAACATGATGATCATTATGGAAATATTTTGATACATCATTATCCCCTCATCTGATTAATGTCGGTAATTTCAATTGAGCCTTTATTACGGAAATATATTAGTAATATTGCAAGCCCGATTGAGGTTTCGGCAGCTGCTACGGTTAAGATTATAATACTAAAAATTTGTCCCGATAATTCTTGCATATATACGGAAAATGCAACAAAATTTATGTTAACTGCAAGCAGCATTAACTCAATAGACATTAATACATTGATAATATTTTTGCGATGCATAAATAATCCAAACATTCCGATAGTAAAAACTAAGCTGCTTAAGATTAAATAATGATTAAGCGAAATATATTTATTCATATTTAATATTCTCAACACCTTTATTTAGAATAGGCTTTGTCATTAATACGGTATTTTCTTTATTGTGACGTAGTTGTTTTGATATATCTTGACGTTTTACTCCCTCACGCTTCTTTAGCGTTAACGTAATACATGCAATCATAGCGACAAATAAGATAAGGCCCGCCATTTGAAACGGTAGCATAAAGTCTGTGTAGAGTACGCCTCCTATTGCTTTAGTATTTAAGATATTATTTGTTATGGCAAATGATATACCGGAGCTGAAATTAATATTTTTGGTGCCAAGTAAAATAATTGTTACTAAATCAGCAAACATTATTAGAGCTATAAAAATACTTAAAGCAAGATTTTCTTTTAACTGTGTTATTGTCTTATTAAAATGCATATCTAGCATCATTATCACAAATAAGAATAATACTGCTACAGCTCCAACATAAATCACTATCAGCATCATAGCTAAAAATTCTGCTCCAAGCAAAATCATAAGCCCTGCACCGTTGATAAATGCAAAAATTAACCATAATACCGAATATACGGAATTTTTGCTTAAGACAACGCATAAGCTACTGATAGTTATTAATGTTGCAAATAAATAAAAAAATATAGGCATGGTGTTTATATAGGTTGTGTCTTATCGCTATTTTATCTTCGTAAAACTCGTTTTACAACATTAGGTTCTTTCTCAATAATCTTAAGAAGTAATTTTGCAGCTCCGGTAGGTAATCTTCTGCCTTGTTCCCAGTTTCTTAAAGTTGCAACACTAACTCTAAATGTTGTAGCAAATTGTTGTTGTGTTAATTTTAACTTATCTCTTGCTTCATGCACGTCTATATTAGATAATTTTATATCATGTTTATTTGCTTTTAATTTTCCTTTAGCGTATAAAACAGCCTCTTGCATTCCAATTAATATACTTTTTTCGGTTTGATTAGTATGTTTATTATTCATTTTTGCCTCTTCCGACATGTTTTTTGCATGATTTCGATGTCATTCCCGCGAAAGCGGGAATCCAGAAAAATAACATTAATATAAATACATATTTGACAAAGTAAACCTATATTCAAACATCAAACCAACAAAGCATTAGAAGAAAATTTCTCGATCATCGGAGTAAATAAGCTTTCTAGTTCTTTGCGTATTTCTTCTTTGTTTTCTACCTTTTGACCTTCTTTACTTAAAGTTAGCTCGCCTTTTTCTACATGACCAAGTACAGCCTCAATGATTGCTTTTTTATCATGTTTACCGTCCATATACCTAAGTGCAAACTTCTCAAAGAAATTAACGCCAATCGGTTCATGTTTTAAATTTGTAACCCACATAGAAGGTGTATGGGTTGCTTGATGTATTACCATTTTTGTTGTTTTAGGCTTATCAAGCTCAGGGTTATTTCGATGCTTCTGATTTGTAATACTAATATAACCTTGTAATACTAGCTTCATTGCATTATTTAAAAGCTCAGCTTTAATTTCGTTTAATTTAGTATTATGTAGCTTTTTATTAGCTTCAGCGGTTATTTTCTCAAAGCTTAACGGATTATTTAGATTCTCGCTGAAAGTGTATAAAATAGCTTTCATATAAGGTGAACTAGTTGTTAAGTTAGAGTCTTTATTACCGTTTAAGAAGAATTTTAAGGATTCTGAAGCATTATTAAGATCTACTTCTTTGAGTGGTTTTTCAGGCACTATATTAAAGATCATATTAAATTTCGTTATATCATCATTGTTAATATTTCTATTAATTTTCACATCACTATGACATAATAAAGTGGTTCTAAAACGACGATTCGTAATGAAATCCATATATTGTTCAGTTCTAACTATATCGTTCACCGCTTTTAACTGCTCTACTACTTTTGGTGGCATATTACCAAGATACATAGTCGAAAGATTACAATCGGCTAAATATTGTAAATTGTGCTTTCTTGCTTCATTCATAAATTCATGGAAGTAGAATTGAGCATTTTCTTCTTCTAGATGATCATGACGTAAATAATGATCGGTTTGTTTAGCAAGCAGTCCTGCCTCGGTTTTTAATACTTCTGCATAAGGAGTTTTAGAATTCTCTAAGCTATCCTTAACAAATTCTAGTAACAATCTAGATTGAGCTATTCTATCCCGTACATTTGCAAATGAGCTAGAATGATACATCATCATATCTCTAATAGTACGGACCATATTCCAACCCGGTAGAGTATTATAGCTAATATATGCTATTCCGTTTGGGCTAAGATTTTTATTACAAACTTCAAAAATTTTATCTCTAACGGTTTTTGGCACCCAAGAAATTACGCCATGGCAAATTATATAATCAAACTTACCGAAAGAATCATCAATATCGGTTATCGAACAATGATGAAATTCTATATTTTTCAGTCCAAGTTCTTTAACATTTTTATTTGCTTCGTCAATTTGTACCTTAGACAAATCAACCCCAACAAAATGAGTTTTTGGATAAAGAACTGCGTGTGGTATTAAATTACCGCCTGCTGCACAACCAAGCTCTAATATTTTTGCATTCTCGACTTCAGGAGCATTTACATCGAAAAGAGTTGCAAGTGTACTTAAGTGATAGGGGTGGGTAGTAGCATACGGGTAGCTCTCATATGGTACTTCATCATAAGTGTTATGATCTGAAACCGCACCGTTAAGAACTGATTGTATGGAATGTGATTTTTTTGCCGTCTTATCATGACCGTTAGGGGTAGAAGAAGAGTTAGTAGCTTTTGGGGACATATTTTTTCCTTATAATAGTTGGATTATTCGTGTCATCCCGCGGCTTGACCGCGGGATGACATTGCAGCTTTCATATAAATATTTCACAGAATTATTAAAATGGCAATCTATAATTAAACCCTACGCCAAATTCTCCAACGGCTATAGTTTTTTGATAGGATTTGCCGGCACAAATTGCCCCATTTTCATATCAAGCGTATCATAATTAATTCTTACTCTATGTGCCGTTTGTAATTTTGCAGTTGCATCAATACTTAAATTTGAAGTTACATCTTGTGAAATCCCAAGACCTGCTTGCCGAGCAACACAATGTTTATGAGTTCTTCTTACTTTAAAATAATTGCTATTTATAACACTCCACCTAGAAGAGATAGGCTTAACTTTTATTTGTGTTATTCCACCTCCAAGTATTACAAAAGGTGTGAAAGTTTTTATTTTTTCTAAATCATAAATAAGATTTAGCATATATATTTGGTAATACGGTAATATTACCTGGGGTTTTAGGCATAGTGAGACCATTACTTAAATTTTGCTGAGGTAATACGTAATGCAGACGATATTTATGTTGATAAGTTGCTGAGAATTCAATAGCTATCTGTGGATATATTATATAGCCTATTTTCCCACTATACATACTTGATTTTTTTAAAATTATTTCGGTATTTGAGTGTTTATGTCGGAATTTACTAACGACCGATTCAACTATTCCGCCTTCTGCTCCTATATAGAACCCTGTTTCTTTTGCAAAAGCAATGTTATTAAAAATTATGATAGTAATAAAAAATAATTTTAGTAATTTAGTCATTATAATTGCTTAAAAAATAAAAAAAATATTATATACCTACTTTATTAATGGTCAATCATATTTTTCCTAATTATGGAAGCAATTATACCAAATAGTAATAAAGTAATAGTTACAGTGAGCGAAACATATGCCGGAATCGCTATATAATGATGAATAAATATTTTAAAGCCGATAAATATTAAAATTAAAGCCAAAGAATATTTTATATAACTGAAACGTTCTGCAATTTCTGCTAAACAAAAGAATAACGCTCTAAGCCCTAAAATAGCAAAAATATTTGAAGTATAAATTATATAAACATTATTAGTAATTGCGAATATTGCCGGTATACTATCTATAGCAAAGACTAAATCTATTGCTTCTATCAGTACTAGAGATATAAAAAGGGGGGTAAAATATAGTTTGTTATTACGTTTAACAACAAATTTATCCCCTTCAAGATTAGGAGTAATATTTAGATTTTTTACTATTGACTTGTAAATATAAGAATTCTGTATATCAAAAGTTTTATGTGATACATAAAAAGTTTTTATACCGGTAGCAATGAGTATTACGGCAAAAATATATAATAACCAGGCAAATTTATTTATAAGAATAATACCGCCGTAAATCATTATGGCTCTGAATATTATTACGCCTATTATACCGAAAAATAAAACACGATGTTGATATTTCCCGGGAATTTTAAAAAATTGAAAAATAATAGAGATAACAAAAATATTATCAAGTGACATAGCTTTCTCAATGAGAAAGCAAGTATAATATTCACGAGCATGATCTGCCCCCGTATTATAGTAAACATAGATACAGAATAAACAAGCTATTACAAAATAGAAAAGACTAAAAAGTACGCTTTCTTTAAAGCTCATTACGGTATTTTTTTTGTGTATTATTCCCAAATCGAGAATCAGTAAAGCAGCGATTACCGTATAAAAGATAATCCAACTCATTTATTTATCTCTTCATTTTATATTGCATGTGGAAATATAACCCCCCGCCAAACATAACTCTTAGCTGAAATTTTATAGTATTTTCTCCTTGTTTTAAATAACGCTTTATATCAATCGGTAAATTCTTAGCTTGTAATGCTTGACCTTGGTCATTTCCATTGTTACAGTACCTTTTCTCATCTAGAGAATCAACATTAGTAGGGAGGCTAAGTAGCTTTGTGCCGTTGACATATATTAATGTGCAATCATCATACCATAAATCTTTTACTTCAAAATACTCAATATCGTCCATTATTGCATCTAAAGTTACTTTGAATTCTACAGTATGCAATATTGTATTGCCCGGTTCATTTGTTGCATCTATAAATGCCCCATCCTTTGGAAATGCCATAATGCTCCCCTGTGGTAACGGTTTTTTGTTTAAGATATAGTCACCTATTTTAGTTACCGGATTATAAGGGGTCTCAGGTAATTGGCTTGATGGAAAGTCGTTATAACCAACTTTTATAGGTAATCCTGTAGATTCTCTACAGCCGACACCTTGACCTAAAGGTTCAAACTTGACAACCTTTCTATCAAAATATGACAAACAATGGCGTTCTAAAGGTTTACTAGGATCAATAACTATCCAATTCGTTGGACATTTTCCTTTTGCAAGTTCTCCTATATCGCTTTCAGGCCATTCTGCATTACCGTGATTGTTACCGGAAGGAGCTTCCACTGTGCTAGGAATTTTAGCACAAGTAGGTACTAATATAGGAGCACAAAGATTCAGCTCTTGCCAAGTTTTATCTCTTACATCCTCAGTCTCAGCTTTATATGTCGGCTCAGGAGGAGTGTTTTCATCTCCTTTTGTATATGTCACTGTATAATATTTTGAAGGATCTACCGGTACTAATATTGGTCCTATGTTAGGTTCCGGCTTAATTCTATCTGTATACTCCCTACTTAAAACACATATTGGAGTATTAGCCTTATCGTTATTGGTATAGCATTTACTCGGAATCTTATTTATATTGCAAGTATAAATTGTAATACCTCTTCCTGGACCTGACACTGTTTCTTCTAGAGTACAACTTGTTAGATCTGTATCTTTTTTACATAAGCCAAGGTTTGGATATTTAACGTTATATTTATTTTTAAAATCCTTACAATTTATAGTATCGTTGTTGTTTAGTTTAGCAAGTACACAATTTGTCGAGTCATTATTGTAACCGGGAATAGGTGATCCATCAGGTAAAGTAGGAAGCAGCATAGGATTACAATGTTGGAAATTTTTCGGCATCAAGCAGGCATGCGTTCCACCTTGGATATATTTACCGTTTATATATTCTAAATGTTTTAAATATACCGCACTTGAGTCAGGATTTCCATTACTATCATAAGGTTCTTTATCGTCTTTATATTTACCGTGAATAGTCAACTGATTTAGAGCATTCTCTCCTGAAAACGGCATAGCAATATATTTATCTTCCTTCGGATCTTTAGGTATAAACGCAACAGAAGAACTATACTTATAACCGGCAAGCATTACTATGCTTTCTGTGTCAGTGGGGTTGGGAGGTGGAGGTCCGGCGTATGCTAACGGCGTGACAAGAGTGCTTGTTTCATCTATGATATTGTTGCCTTCTCTTACTTGTACTGAAGCAATGAATTGCGGTTTATAATAAGCATCGTTGAGATTGTTATTATTAGTACAGATAATTCCGGCATATTGTTTTGCACATTCATAAGCAGCTAAGCTGTAAGAATGATTTACTCTCGGTACGCAATCTATTAAATTACCGGACTCAAATAAGCAAATATTATTAGGATTTTGCTTATCGTCTTCGGTATTACTAATAGAGACATGAAGCTTTCTATCTTTACCGTTATTGTCTTTTAAGGTGACATCTGTCTTTATAGGCATTAAGCTAGTTGTATCTTGTTTTTGTACCTCAGGAAATTTTACGCTTACATCCTTAAATTCGCCGATATTAACTCCCCATACTTTTTGGCAGGTAGTTGAATTAGAACTTGGACAGTCCGGTATATCGCTTATGTAGTAATCGCTAGGTGTTTCTACATTTCCAATTTTCTGCGAATATACTATTCTAAATCCCTCATTACAACCGTTAGCCGTAACACTACATGGCGTAGGAATTTCTGTATTAATACATGGAGTGCTGCCTGAAGTATTCTTACACGATTTAATTAAATCTTTAAAAGCCGTGTTAGTATGAGTAATTTTTGCTGAAGAAAAATCTATATTACGTGGTTCTACACAAGTTTTGAGGTCAGAGGGAGAACTCGTGCAAAGTGGAACAAGATTGCTAAAGCTAACACGTATGGTATTATTAACAATATTGTTTTTAACATTAATATTAGACGGCACTACACAAGCCGGACTAGTAGAAGATTGGTCAAACTTGCCGCTTGCATCTTTTATGCTACATACATTATTAGCACTAGCATTAATGCTAATATAATCTAAATTTGGACAATATGGCGGTGGAAAAGGTCCTAAAGGTAATTGTACACAACCAAAAGAATAGCTATCTACAGAACCGTTTAATGACCCAAGTGCTTCAATAATTTTTATTATTAAATCAGGAAAAAAATTAAAAATCTCTCCTATTGCATTAAGTATTGATTGAAGTACTTTTATAAATTCTGAATTTTGATCTATCATACCAAGAAGCTGCCCTAATAAACTTGGTAAACTTGCTCCTTTTACCGTTTCAACTAAAAATTTTAATACTTTTGCAATAGGACTAAGTTCATTAGTTTGATGAAGAGGTTGACGATTAGGATTCCAGTCCATCGGATCAAGATGTACACCGGAATCTGAAACAAGGTTAACAAGTCCAGGATCGCTATAAGCACAAAGTTTAGGAGATTTTAAAGTAACTATTTTTCCGTCTACACTGATTATCTTATTATCACTTTGTGTGTAACCGACTTTATTGAGATGTACTCCATCGGTATAACCTGGATCTGCAGGGGAAGGTGTAGCATTTATTCCGGGAGGCGGAGGCATATCCGGTACGGCAATTCTAGCACAAACTCTAGTTAGAGGTAGACCGTAACCTGTAGGCCATAATACACATTCTCCATCCCAATTTAAAGTAGAGTTTTGGTGCCAACAAGCTGCGGCATTACAGCTTTGAACTCTAATACGAATTTTTGGAGTAAAGTAACTACTATCAGGGGCTTCTTCTGCACATCTATTGAGTAAAAAACCGATAAATGTACCTGGGTAATCAAATTTTAATAAACAAGTATCATTATTGCGACCGTCGCTTTTATTCCAAGGAGGACACAATGTGCCTGGTTTAAAAGGTCCTCTTTTTACTTCATTTTTGCTGCCCTTATTCCAAATTTCTGTTCTCTCACTTTGACCGCAATTACATGGATCGCTAAGACAATCGACTATATCACCCCAAATAGATGCATATACATTAAATGAGAAAAATGAAAATAAGAAAAATAGTAAATATTTTTTTAACACTTTGAGTATTCTTTATGCTCGTTGTTTTTATAGTTCATAATAAATTATTGTCATCCTGCGAGCTTGTAGCGGGATCCAGTCCTTTTTAGTTTTTTTTGGATCCCATGAATAAATCACGGGATGACAGAGTGAAATATTAGTCCGTATTTAACTCATTATATAGGTAATTAACCCAATTATCCGGAGGACCTTGGTGTTGTTCAAGTATTTTTTTATAAATATCCATTTCCTCTTGTCTGCTTGATAAAATACGGACAATTCCTATTAAAGCGGCAATACTTAATTCAGAAGCTATCGATTTATTATCCTTACTAATTAAGAACATTCTTGCAGAAAGTATTAGCTGTGATAATTTTCGTATTTCCGGCTCGCTTAAACCTAAAATTTTATCTAAATCTTCTATTTTAATGTCAGACGGTAGAATAATTTTAGTATTAATTAAATCAAGCCAAGGTTTTATAGTATATTTTGGATATGACTTAAGATAAATAAAGTTGAAATTACTGACGAAAATACCGTTATTTTGAGATAAATTATTATAGATTAAATTTATATTATCATAATAAACCTCAGGTCTGTAAAGTTTATCAAAATTATCGGCAGCAAATATTTTAGGTTTTCTGCCAACTAGGCTTAAATGATAAGTAAAAGCATAAATTACTGCTGCACTAATACTTTGGTGTTTCTTTAAATTATTATTAAATTGTTCTAAAACTTTTCTCTCCGTCGGGTAAAATTGTTTAGAAAACGGCTCATCAGAAAGTTTATATAAATTAAACCCTATAACTTTCCCTTCTTCAATGTTAAGAGACGGTCCATCAAATAATCCATAATATAATTGTCCTTCGGTAAAAACTTTAAGTTTATCAAGTATTTGTATTCCTCCTTCCTCCTTAAAATCTTCTAATTTTAAAATATCGGAAAAAATACGTTTTTCTTTTTCAATTGATAAAATTTTATTTTTTAATTTCTCTAGAAAGGATATCTCTATTTTACTAAGAGGTGAAATATAATGACCACTGATTAATTTTAAAAATTCTAAAATGAAGACTTGTGATTTTTCTGTATCATCTACTAAAAATGGATTGATAATTTGTTTGTCCGGTTCTAACCATTTGCCTTCTATTGCCTCGATAAAAATTTTAGAATCATTATTATTAGAGATATAAATTATTGTTGGATCGTATTTAGTCGATTCTGATATTAAAAAGTTCAATAATACGGTTTTGCCGGTTTTTCCCGTACCAAAGATGCAAGTATTACCTTTATTCGTTTTATCATGAAAATTCATGAAATATGGAGTACCTTTCTCGGTTCGTAGTAAAGTTATAGCCTTACCCCAAGGATTATATTGATTACCGAGTGTAGTATTATGAAGAGTGGTAAGAGAAGCAATATGTTCTACGGATAATGGTGACATTCTACGTATAAAGGCAAAGTTAGCAGGTAATTGCGACCAAAATATTTGCTCAATATTAAGATCTTCTTTTACATGAATAATACCAAGTTTAAAAAGTTTGGTTGATGCTTTAGTTACGGCTGCATCTAGTTTATTTTCATCTTCTTCTATAACGGCAATTGAAATTTGCTGATTACAAAATTGCAAATCTAAATTAGCTGCATCAAGCTTATTAATCCCTTTGTGATTAAGTAAAGTTGAGTCGTTAGTAATTTTTAGAATATAATCTTGACCACGCAATTTGGATGTTACTTGTTTTTTGCTAACAAAGTAAAATATTTCAGTTATTATTAATTCAATCGGTAACTGTAAAAATTTATCTAGTGTATTAGAAGGAGTTTCTTGATATTCTTTTATAGATAGTAAAGAAGCGAATTTATTATTTTTCTCATGATCCGTAACTACCATTTTATCGCCGCTAATTGTATAAATACTTCTACCTAGTGCATCGGATAAATCTATTATAGGTACCAAACAATCATTATTATTAAGATTAGCTATTCGATTATATAAAAATAAAGGATTAGAAAAAACATTATCATTTTCAAATATTATACCGAGTTTTTCAGCACCAAATTCGTTTAAATCGTTTAAAATATTATTAGTGATATTTTCTAGTTTTTGAAAAGCTGAATCTAAGTAGTTATTTTCAAAATCAGTAATTAATTTATTAGATAAAGAATTTATTAAAGAGTTAAAATTTTTGATGTCAACTTTAGCAGAATCATGTACTATAGATATATATAAAGTATTAACGAATTTATCATTCCAATGGTTTTTTCTTTGCCATAGTGCATGAATATTTGCCGGTAATAATTTTTTGTAAGGAGTGGAATCGTCTAAATTTTGTTTTTCTCGTATTGTATGTAGCCAAAAAGCAAAATCATAATCGGTTATATTCTTTTTTATAGAAACTCTAACCATTTCACGTAAATTTTGTATGTTATCGCTTATTTTCTCTGAGTTAATGCCGTGTATTTTGATAATTTGTAGTAATTTACCGTCTTTGGTAAGTAAAGTATTTTCATTATAATGACATGCTATAGGTATAAAATTAGGAGCATTATAATTATATATATCTTTGTCAAATTTTCGTAAATCACTAAACACAAATAACCTGAATTTAAATTATCGTTTTGTATACTATGTAACATTTGGGAAGTCATCCCGCGACTTGATCGCGGGATCTAGAAATAACTTAACAATACTAATCATTTTATTATTAGTAAATGGATACCGTGGTCAAGCCACGGTATGACACAGAGTCACACAACGCCGTTTCCTACATGACGATGCCAATTTTCAAATTAAACGAGTATACAACAAAACTTTACCTTATTATTTATGTTTAATAAACAATTATTCACTATATGTAGTAATTTTTTGTAACCCTCCCATGTAATTTATCAAGACATCAGGTATAGTTATTGATCCATCTTCATTCTGATAATTTTCAAGTATTGCAACCATAGTTCTTCCGATAGGTAATCCTGAAGCATTTAAAGTATGAACTAAGGTAGTTTCGTTACTGCCGAATTCTTTATATCTTGCTTTCATTCTACGTGCTTGAAAATCTCCACAATTAGAACAGCTAGCAATTTCGCGATATTGCTTTTGTCCCGGAAGCCATACTTCTATATCATAGGTTTTTTTTGCCGCAAACCCCATATCTCCGGTGCAAAGTAACATAACACGATAAGGAAGATTCAGTTTTTGTAAAATAGTCTCTGATGCATTAGTTATATATTCATGTTCGGTTTTTGACTCTTCCGGAGTAGTAATAGATACAAGCTCTACTTTACCGAATTGATGTAATCTAATCATACCTCTTGTATCTCTACCGCTACTACCTGCTTCTGATCTAAAGCACGGGGTGTAAGCAACATAACGCATCGGTAATTTCTCTCTCGGTATAATAGTATCGGCGACTATATTTACTAAAGATACTTCTGCGGTTGGAATTAGTCTGTAACCATTTGTTGTTGCAAAAGACTCTTCGGCAAATTTAGGTAGTTGTCCTGCATTATACATAGCATTATCTCGAACTAATACCGGAGGTGATATCTCAAAGAAGTCAAACTCTTTAGTATGAACATCAATCATAAAATTAATTAAAGCACGTTCTAGCTTTGCTAAATCACCTTTTAACGTTACAAATCTAGCTCCTGAAATTTTAGCAGTTTGTTCAAAATCCATTAAGTTTAATTTTGTACCTAGTTCAAAATGCTGCTTATTCAAAGCATTTGGATTTGTCTCTCCGTAAGTACGAACTAATTTATTCATACTTTCATCAATCCCGTAAGGTACTTCTTCATCCGGAATATTAGGAAGCATATTTAATAGTTCATTTAATTCGTTATTATTATTTAGATCATGTTCGAGTTCTTCCAATTTCTCATTTATATGTTTGACATCTTTTTGTAACCCTTCAAACTCTTCGCCGCTTTTAGAGGCCATATTACCTAAAATCTTTGATTTTACCTTACGTGCATGCTGAAATTCTTGAATTAAACTCGTAATTTTTCTTTTCTCTCCGTCGAGCATAGCAATTTTACTAGACATAGGTTCAATAAATCTTTGGCTAAGCTTTTCATCGAATAATTCTTGATTTTCTCTAATCCATTTGATATTTAACATTTAGTGTCCTCGGTTTTTCTATAAAATTACATATCATTATTGAAGTTTCATATAATAAAAGTAGCGGTATTGCAAGAGCAAACTGGCTTAAAATGTCAGGAGGCGTTAATATTCCTGCAATAATAAAGTTAATTACCACGGCAATGCGTCTTTTTTGCTTAAGTGTTTGTACCTTAACTATTTTTAGTATATTTAATATTATTATCACAACCGGTAGTTGAAAAGCAACTCCAAAAGCAATAATTAAATGAATAACTAAATTTAGATACTCGCTAATTCTTGCTTCCAAAACTATCGGTACTATCATATCACGTTTTTCAAAACTAAGAAAAAAATTCCAAGCTTTCGGCATTACAAAGTAAAAAACAAAAATACTACCGCACCAAAATAAAATAGGCGACATAAAAAGAATAAAAGCGATAATTTTTTTTTCATGGCGGTGTAACCCGGGGCTGATAAATAAATAACACTCAAAAGCAATTATAGGTATAATAATAGTAAAAGCAGTAAAAGCTGCAAGTTTAATATAGGTAAAAAATGCTTCTGTAAGCCCTGTATAAATTATATTTCGTACCGTATCACCGCTTAGCTTAGCAAGCGGTTTTAATAAAAAACTATAAATATTGTCGCTACAATAATAGCAAATAGCAAATATAATTATAAAAGCAGTAAATATTCTAAGAAGCCTTATTTTTAATTCTAATAAATGTTCTTGAAAACTATATAGTTTCATAAAAATTCTGACTCTTCATTTCGCAGAAATATATATATCAATATTATAGACCTTTTTTAATAATTGTCATATCTTTTTAGAAATATTCACAAAGCCTAGTTTCTTTCTATATATTTTATAAAATATCGGTATAAATAACATGCTAAACAGAGTATTACCTAAAAAGAATACAGGCCAAGTAAGATATTTTGCACAAATACCGCCAAGGCTCGCTAGAATAATACGGCTAAGAGAGCTAAAAGATGCAATAATAGAATATTGTGTGGCAACAAATTCACTATTGCAAAGGCTAGCAAAATAGATAGAGATAATAGTTCCTGCAAAGCCTGCACAAAAATTTTGTACTGTAACGGTTATTATAAATGTCTTTATATCATAGCCGATAGTAGCAAGAATCATAAACATAAGAGGTGATAATAATTGAATAACTCCACCAATTAAGACACTATGAAATATACCCATTTTTATAGTTAAAATGCCGCCTAAAGCTCCCCCGACGATCATGATTAGTAACCCGTAAGCTTTGTAAATAACGGCAATTTCATGAGTAGTAAAACTTAAATCTAGAAATAAAGGAAAACTCATAGCCATAGGTATAGAATCCGCAGCTTTATATAAAAAGATAAACAATATAATTAGCAGTAAATATTGCTGTTTATTTTTTAAGGAGATAATACTTTTTTTAATAACTTCAAAATATTGTTGTAATCCTATTAAATTATTAGTTGTATGACGTATTTCTTTTGATTGTGGTTCTTTGATACACAAAATTACTATAGGTCCAATTAGAGTAATGAATAGAGCAAATTTATATACTGTATTCCAGCCGAAAATAATTGATGAATATAAAGCACCGACGCTACCAAGTAACATACCTAAACGAAACCCTATGCTACTAAAGGTGAAAGCCATTGAAAGCTCTTCTTTCGATGTAGGTCTCTCAATTCTATATGCATCAAGTACAATATCTTGAGTAGAACTGCAGAATGAAATAATAAATAAGATAACGGCAGTAATATATAAATTATTACAAGGGCTTATGTTTAAGAACCCCGTCATTGCTAGGATTAAACATATTTGTGCTACTAATGCCCAGCCACGCCTGTGACCGAATTTAGAACATAAAAAAGGTATAGAGTATTTATCTATAAAAAGTGACCATATGACCTTTAAGCAATACGGAAAAGTAGCTAGTGATATCGAACCTATTATATCAGTGGTGTATTTTGCTTCGGATAATTGATATGGAACTGTAAAAAAAATTAAATTGAACGTAAGACCGGAAATTAAGCCTAAAAGTAAAATACCGATTAAATATGTATGGTTATTTATGTCATTCCTGCGTGAATTGATCTTCAACGTCATTGCGAGGAGAAACTGTAAGTTTCGACGAAGCAATCCAGTAAAAAATTCTGATTTACAGAATTTTTTATTATTTTTTCTGGATTGCCACACTCCTTTCAGTTGTGGCTTTGTTGCATGGTTCACTTCCACCTCTGTCATCCCGCGAGCTTGTAGCGGGATCCAGTTAAAAATACTAATATTATTAGTATTTTTAGTTGTTTTCTGGATACCGTGGTCAAGCCACGGTATGACACCGAACACGTTTTTTGAGCCATGCAACAACGCTTTCAGTCGCTCGTAATGACAATTAGGTACACACGCAATAATGCCTCGCAGGAATGACATAAAGGAATGATTAAAAATTTTGTACACGAAATCTAATAGCTTTAAATAGTTACTTAATATTTCATTTTTAGGGAGTAAGGGGCTACTTTGGAAAATATTTTACCGACTACCGGTATTTTAGTTACAATAGTGCTGATTAAGAAAAAGGAAGGAATAACATTTCCTGTAACCATAATTAATTGCTGCTTGGTATCAATATTACCTTTCATAGTAAAATCAAAGAACGGTCCATGTGCTTCCGTATCAAAAATTGTAATTATATTTCCTCTATAATTAAATTTACCGGTCATATCTTCAAATAAAATATTTTTATTATTAGTTATTGAACTAAGAAAACCCGGCAATGAAACAAAGGAAACAAGGCGTGTTAAAAAAGGAGTATCGACTACCGTAAAATGTTTTATAGAAAATTTGCCGTCTAATATCGGCACTATTTCACCTTTTTTTACTTCATATCTTTTTGTATTTAAGTTGATATTAATCTGACCGTTTTGCATAGTGGTATACATTCCGAGTCCCTTAAGCAATGCTCCGGCATTATCGGATTCAATTAGCCATTGTTCAAAAGTGTCCTTAGCGGTAAGCGACATCTTAACTTTTTTATTGTCGATATTAGCATTTAGAAAACCGGAGAAACACCGCACTTTATCACATTTAATTGCTAAATCAAGATTACCTAGAATTATATTATTTTTTAAAAGTATTTTTGATATATTAGTTTTTAAATTAATATTACGTGTAGAATCTCCCCCTTTTTCTAAAAACTGCATCATATTAGCATTTGATAAATCTAATCCACTTCCATAAAGTTCCGTATTAAGATTATGGTTATCTATGATTATTTTTCCTTTTAAATCCGTATGATTATGTTTAACAGAGGCTAGATTAATATTATAAATATTTTTCTTAATTAAGGCATTACCGTTAATTTTTAGATTATCCTGCCCTGAAAGGTTAAATTCAATATTTCTATCGAAATTTTTATCATTTAATTTAGTATATAAATATAAATTAGCTTTTTTATATAATTTTTTATGAATGTATACTTTATCTATATAAAATTCTAAATTATCAAGATTAGAATTAACGGTAATAAAACTCTCATTATTATGCTGTTTTTTATACTCAAAATTTAAAACGGTGCTGCCTGTAATTAATTTAAATACTCCTAATCTTTGATTATTTGCCGCAATATTACTTTTTATTTTAAGTAAACACTCATTATTCTTATCCGATATATCATGATCATAAGTAAAGCTGCTTGCATAATTATTAATTTTACCTTTACCGCTAATATTTAGTTTATTGTCTTTAAAGCTACCTTTGGCTTCACCGTTTTGTAATAGGATATTATTGTCTAAGGTGTTAAAAGAGATATTTGTTAATGTCGACAAAACATTATAGCTATTAGGGATATTTGGGCTAATAGGAATTATTAGCTCTATTATTGAATTTGCCGTTCCTTTGATTTTTTTAAGATCAATATTTTGATATGCATCATTTGGAACAAAGGCAATTAAGTCGTTAATTTCACCTTTAGCAGTAGCATTAAAAACAAATTGCGATTTATCTGGTCCTTCCCATTTGAAAGTCATAATACCGTCTGAAACGACACTTTTACCGCTATATGCTTCATTAATTAGAAATTTTATTTCCAGTCCTGAAATGATTATATTAGTATCAACTTTAGTTAAAGGCGGTAAATCTTTATGATATTTATATTCAAAATTCGAGATATGTAAATTTGCTTTTAAATTATCTTCTACTAAAATATTTTTTTTTAAAAATTTTTTATCTAATTTAATATTTAATTCTCCGTTTTGGATGTAACCTTGTTTTATATGTTCTCGCAAATATGAGATTATAGGATTATCCGGAATAATTTTTTCGACTGTTTGATAAATTATTAAAGGCATATTTGCGGCAGCTGCACTTGCGTTGATATTTTTATCGGTTATTATACCGTTTAGTGATAAAAAAGCTTTATCCCCAAAGGTGAGTTTGCAATTAACGGTCTTTGGATTATCTTTAGAATAGGTGGTTTTATATGAGCATAAAGCATTTCCTAGCGGTAAGCCCGTTCCTTGCTCATCGGTTAAGATATCACTTTTTATTGAAGTTAACCGTATGTCGGTTAGGGAATCTTTTTTAATTATATTTAACGAATAATCACCGGTCGTTGAAGTATTTATAATCTCTTCATCGTTATTTGAGATTACGGAAATTTTATCAATATTAAAATTAGATTCTATTAATGAATTAGAAAAGAAATTTTTGAAATTAAAGAAAAGATTAAAATCGTTAATTTCTCCTCTAGCATTATCTATAAGACTTAAGGAAATTTTATCTATGGATAATCGGTTTTCTTTAAATTCTAAATTATGTAATACAGCCTTTATATCATTTTTACTTAAATAAAATTCAATTATTTTTTTCAAAGGTTCATTTAAGTGTCCTTTATTTGCACTATAAACAGTTAGAGTTATAGCCAAAGATAATGAAATTAGAATTATAAAAATACTAATAAAGGTTTTTTTAATAAAATTCATTTGAGCTTGTAAATCTATTGAAATATGATAAAAGCTTTATATACTCGATGAACTTCAAAAATTGGCTACGTCATCCTACAAGTACTGCGGTACTCACGTATTAAGTATACGCTTCATTCCTCGTCTTGTGGATTCCTTGCTCTTTTTGAAGTTGATCTTCGTCTATACTACTCTTCATTTATTTGAGGTATACACTTGGAATATAACGTATAATTTAAAAATTTAATATAAAAATCACAAAAAATTATGAATATTACATTTATCGGTAGCGGATATGTGGGATTAGTCTCAGGTATTATTATGGGCTATTTAGGTCATAATGTTACTTGTCTTGATAATGATGAGGTTAAAATATCCAAATTAAATAAGCAAATATTACCGATTTATGAAGCTAAACTTGATGAATATCTTAAGCAAGCTTTAGAATCTGATAGGTTAAAATTTACAAATATTTATAATAATGAACTTCAAAATGCCGATGCAATATTTATTACGGTCGGCACGCCTTCAAAAGAGTCGGGAGAAGCAGATTTAAAATATGTCTATTATGCTATTGATAAAGTTTCTATGCATATAAATAAAGATTGTTTAATAGTCATAAAATCTACTGTTCTGCCTTATAGTTGCAGTAATATTATAGCTTATTTAAAATCAAAAGGCTTTTCATTTAATGTTGCTTCTAATCCTGAGTTTTTAAGAGAGGGCAGTGCGGTAGAAGATTTTTTATATCCTGATCGTATAGTTATCGGTGTAAATAATAAAGAATCAGAGGAAATATTACGAAAAATTTATGCACCTTTAATAGAACAAGGTGCAAAGTTTGTGGTTACCGATTTAGTGACGAGCGAACTTATTAAATATGCTTCAAATAGTTTTTTAGCTACCAAAATTGCTTTTATTAACGAAATGGCTGATTTATGTGAAAAAATCGGCGGTAATATTAAAGATTTATCTAAAGGTGTAGGACTTGATCAAAGAATCGGTCAAAATTTTTTAAATGCAGGACCAGGTTTTGGTGGTTCGTGTTTTCCAAAAGATATTCTAGCATTAAATAATCTTGTAGAAAATCATCATATCGATTGTAAGATTCTTAAGGCAGTAATTAAAAGTAATAAGCAGCGTCCAAGTAATATGGTAGATAAGATAGCTACTTTGTTAGACGGAGATTTAAAAGGTAAAAGTATAGCAATTTTAGGCTTAACATATAAAGCAGGAACAGATGATGTTAGAGCAAGTCCTGCCATCGAAATTGTAAAGATCTTATTAAATAAAGATGTATATGTTAAAGCATTTGATCCTATCGGTCTTGAAAATGCTAAAAAGACTTTGGAGCATAAAAATTTGCTATATTTAGATTCGGCAGTTGAAGCTTGTAAATCAGTAGATATTATAGTTATTGCAACTGAATGGTCAGAATTTAAAGAACTTAATTGGCAAGAAATTTATGATTTAGTAAAATCTCCGATAATCATTGACCTTAGAAATATACTAGATAATGAAGCAGTGAAAAAAATCGGTTTTAGATATTATGCAGTCGGAAGTAAAATTTAGTCTTTGTAATTGTCATCCCGCGACTTGATCGCAGGATCTAGTCTTTTTAAAGTTTTTTCTAGATCCCGTGATCAAGCCACGGGGTGACACAATGACATGAATACAATAAAAACTTTAACATTAATTTAAAATGCAACCTGAATTTATTCATTTAAGAACTCAAAGCTCTTATTCTTTTCTAGAAAGTGCATTAACGATCGAGAAGGTAGTAGAGCTTGCTTCATCGAATAAAATGTCTGCTATTTGTTTGGCAGATAAGGGAAATTTATTCGGCTCATTAGAGTTTGCATTATATGCAGTAAAAAAAGGACTGCAGCCGATACACGGAGTTATTCTCAACATAAAATATAATATACAGCTAAATTTAGCAAGCTTCAGACAAGATGAATTTAAGAGCAAGCCTGCGGAGCGTACAAAAGTACGTGAGCAAAGGCTTGACCCAAAAATTTCGCTTGTATCAAGCTTGCTGAATGATGCTAGAGATATTTTTGCTCAAATTTTACTTATAGCTAAAGATGAAACCGGCTATAAAAATTTACTCAAACTATCAAGCCTTACTTTTACTAAGAATGATCGTAAGATATGCGATCACATTGATTTTGAAGATTTAATCGAATATCAAGAGGGATTAATAGCGTTATGCTGTTATACCGACGGTATTGTTGGGAAATGCTTACTAGCTCGCAACGAGGAGCAAGCGATGCTATTTGCACGTAAATTACAGGAAATTTTAGGAGATCGGTTTTATTTTGAGATTATGAGACATGATCTACCTGAAGAACAGTTTATTGAGGATAGTTATATTAGAATTGCTGCCGAGCTTGCTATTCCGCTTGTTGCTACTAATAAAGTTTTGTTTAGTGAGAAAAGCATGCATGATGCACATGATGTATTGTTATGTATATCAGCTGGTGTTACTAAAGAATATCCGGATCGAAAAACAGTTAGCGAAAATTGTTATTTTAGATCACCGCATGAGATGATAGAGCTTTTTTCTGATCTACCTAGTGCCATCCAAAATACCGTGAATTTAAGAGAGCGTTGTTATTTTGCAGCACATGCAAACCCGCCGATGCTGCCTAATTTTGCCACCAAAGATATTAGTGAAACGGATTTAATTAGAAAAGATGCAAAAGAAGGGTTGCTTGCAAGGCTTGCTACAAAGTTTAAATCTGAAAATATTTCGTTAGAGAATCAAGAAGAATTGAAAACCGAATATTTTGCTCGTCTTAATTATGAGCTGGATATTATCTGTAATATGAATTTTGCCGGTTATTTTTTGATTGTATCCGATTTTATTAAATGGAGTAAAAAAGAGGGTATTTTAGTCGGACCAGGTAGAGGTTCGGGAGCAGGTTCGGTTGTTGCTTGGAGCTTGCTTATTACTGATCTCGATCCGATTAAATTTGGCTTATTATTTGAAAGATTTTTAAATCCTGAACGTATTTCAATGCCTGATTTTGATATTGATTTTTGTCAAGAAAGGCGTGAGGAAGTAATTAATTACGTACGCTCTAAATACGGTAATAATAGAGTAGGACAGATTATAACTTTCGGTAAGATGCAGGCAAAGGCTGTAATTAAGGATGTCGCTCGTGTTCTTAGTTTACCTTATAAATTCGCTGATTATCTAACAGAACTTGTACCTTTTAGTGCAGTTAATCCCGTTAGCCTAGAACAGGCAATACGTGAAGTTCCGGAGCTTACAAATGCCGCTAAAGGTAATGGACTGTATAATTTAGAGGGTGAAGCGGAGTTAATTAAGCTAGTGCTTGATACTTCATTAATTCTTGAGGGGTTACATAGGCATTCCTCAACTCATGCCGCAGGAATCGTAATAGCAGGTACTGATTTAGTCGATATAGTACCGGTATACAAAGATGCTAATTCCGATATGCTGGTAGTCGGTTATTCTATGAAATATTCTGAAATTGCCGGTTTAATTAAATTTGATTTTTTAGGGCTACAAACCCTAACGGTTATTACCGATTGTAAGAAACTGCTTAAAGAGCAAGGAATAGAAGTGGATTTTAACAATATGACGTTTGATGATAATAAGACTTATCAAATGTTGTGTAAAGGTAAAGGAGTCGGCGTTTTCCAATTTGAAAGTATCGGGATGAAAGATGCACTTAGACGCCTTAAACCTGATTCTATACATGATTTGATAGCTCTTGGTGCGTTATACCGTCCCGGTCCTATGGAAAATATCCCTACCTATATAGCTTGTAAGCATAAATTACAACAGCCTGATTATTTACATGAGCTATTGAAGCCAATCTTAGAAGAAACTTACGGAGTGGTGATATATCAGGAGCAGGTACAAAGAATTGCTCAGGTTCTTGCAGGTTATACGCTAGGAGCTGCCGATTTACTTCGTAGAGCAATGGGTAAGAAGATAAAAAAAGAAATGGAGGAGCAGGAAGAAATTTTTGTTAAAGGAGCAATGGCTAATAATATTTCGGAATCTCAAGCTAAATCCATTTTTGCAACCGTGGCTAAATTTGCCGGATACGGTTTTAATAAGGCACATGCTGCGGCTTACGGTGTTATTTCATACCAAACTGCATATCTTAAAGCTAATTATCCTGCTGAATTTTTAGTAGCATGCTTAAATCTTGAATTAAATAATCATGATAAAATTAATTTATTTCTGCAAGAAGCAAAAGATAACGGCATAAAAATTACTGCACCTAATATTAATATTTCTGAAGGATATTTTAGCGTAAAGTCTTCGGACACTGTCATCCCGCGAGCTGCGACTTGTCATCCCCAAGGTTCTCTATGTCATCCCCGCGATCCAGAAAAGGTAGAAACTGCTCTGAATCATAAAAGTATGAAAATGGATTCCCGCTTTCGCGGGAATGATATAGAAGGTATTGGATATGACAAAGAAGAAAATACAATAATCTTCGCCTTAGGTGCTATTAAGGGAGTCACGCCGAATTTCGGTAAGTTAGTAACGGATGAGCGAAAAGCAAGAGGAATGTTTAAATCAATTACTGATTTTATTGAAAGATTACCCCCAAAATCTATTAACAGTAAATTATTGGAAAATTTAATTAAATCAGGCTGTTTTGATGAGTTACATGATAATAGATTGCAATTATTTTCAAGTATTTCAAAATTGCTTTCTTATTCAACTTCATATCACGAAGAGCAGGAATCTAATCAATTTAGTTTAATTAAAGTTTCTACTTTAAGTCCAACTATTTTAGTATCAAGTGATTATGCCGATAAAAATACCTTAGCTTTTTACGAATTTGAGGCTATGGGTTTATTTATCTCTAATCATCCTCTTACGCAGTATCAAGAAATATTTAGTCGTTTAAATATTTTAAATACTGCGGATTTACATAATAACTTACCTGAAGGTACTAACCGAGTAAATCTTGCCGGTGTAATACAAAAAAAGGATTCTCGTATGTCAGCAAGAGGTAGATTCGTTACACTCGTGCTTTCCGATCCTGAGAATATCTTTGAGCTTAGTATTTTTAGCGAAGAAGTCTTAAAAGATTATGTACATTTACTTGACGTTAAAAGTTTGGTAGTCGTTAATTGTGATATAATCAAAGATGAAGGAGGAATAAAACTAACGGCAAAAAGCTTTTTATCAATTGAGGATGCAATTAATAATAAACAATTCGAACTACAGCTTTACCCACAAAATCATGAAGAATTACTGCAGATAGTAACCTTGCTTGCAACCCGCACTAATAACGGGGATCAGAGTAATGCTAAAGCTACGATCTATTTACAAAGCGAAGATGTAAAGAATTTTGTAGCAAAAATTACATTACCGGAAAAGTTTTTTCTCCAAGGGCAAGATTTTGAGATTTTAAAAGGATATAGTAAATAGCGGGGTTGTTGCTCGGCTTTCTATGTCATTCTCGCGAGGCATTGTTGTGTGGATACCGAGTCGTCATTGCGAACAGCCATAGGCTGCGTGGCAATCTCATGAAATAATAACAAACTCCTGAGATTGCTTCGTCAATTACTTCGTAAATTTCCTCGCAATGACGAAAAAACCGAGCCATGCAACAAAGCCAATGCCTCGCAGGAATGACATAGAAACCTTGAGTCAATTTTTTATAGGCAATACCTAAATTGACGGTAAAATGAATCTATAATTGAGTAATATTCTTTGATGTTTTTTTATCGCTAAGTTCCATATATTTTGTTAGTCGATGTTTGTCTGCTATTAACTTTGCTTCTTTTTCTAAATTGATATTTTGCTCAAGATTTGAATCTTTAAGTAATTCTTTAAAATAATTACTTATGGATTTTAATCCCAATTTTCCCGTTAATTTACTTAAATATTTATAAAATTTATTTTGGACCGTTTGTTTTTTAGGTTCTGAGTTTTTATTGAATATATTATCGGTTTTAACTTCTTGTTTTTTATCGTCTACCACTTTCGTACTATCAGGTGGATTTTTATTAGCTTCAGTTATTAGTTCATTTACTAAATTTTGTTTTTCTTCTTTAAGTACAGCGTCATTCAAAAAGCTTGATACAAGCGAATTTTTTGAGTGTATTGTATCCAAGTTAAGGTTAGTAGTTTCTTGTTTTTCTACATTCGGGAGCGGTATATTAATATGCTCGGTTTTTGTTTCAATTATAGGTGAATCTATTAATTTATTCTCTCCAAAAATATCTAGAGCTTGCTGCGTAAACTCATCTACTAATTTTTGAGTTTTTATAGGTGTTATTTCTTCATTAAATTTGTTTTCACTATAGTCTTTAACTACTTGAGTGATTTCTTCGGATGCTTTTGCTTCCGGTATAGTCATTTTGTATTTTTGTGCCATATCTTTTATGACATCATCCAATTTCTTATGTTCTTCTGATAACTCTAGCGGTTTAGGGTTAGTATTACTTTGTTTCATTTGCCGGAAAATATCTATAGCCGGACGGTTTTCTATTTTTGCTTGTATTTGTGCTTTGATAAGTATATTTACATCTTTATCATTTAAGCATTTTTCTGATAGCTCTTTAATGATTTGTTCTTTGTTAAATTTATATAATCTATAATTTTCTAAAATTTTTTTTGAGGGAGCTATTTCGTGCTCTTCAAAAACAAGTTTGAATATGGTTTATGACAGGCTTTAAAAGATCCTCGGTAATAGGTAAATCAGTGTCCTTATAGGGAAACACGGTAGATAAAAAATCTACTAGATCAATCTTGACATACTTTAAATTAGATTCTTCAGCAACTTTATTAAATAACTTTTCTTTTGTGCTTGGTGTAGGCCCTTCATTATAAAAAAAAGTATCAAAATAATTAGTAGCTGAATTGGCAATATCTTTTTGAAATTGATTTTGATGAGTTGTATTTGAGATACTTTGTTCTTTTATTAAAGGTATATTTAAGATATTTGCTAAATTTTTTTGTTCGCTTTCTAAGTTTGATATTATTTGAGATACTTGATTTTGTGTAATAAAATCATATATTTCACGAAATTCTGAATCCGGTACATTGTCTCTTAAAGCTTCTCTTATTGACCTGCTGCTACAATTCCCTAAAGTTTGTCCAGTAACTGTTCTTCTTGAATCAGCTGTTGGGTTAATAAGTTGTTCCGATTTGAATTTGTTGATTTTGTTATTATGAGCTTTTATTGCTTCTATTTCATTTATAGATAATATACTATCTTTTACTTCTTTATCTGTTTGATTTTTGAGTTCATATTTAATTGAGCTGAATTTTGCTTTATTTCTTGCTTCTATTGTTTCATTTATTTTAGATAATTGATCTTTTGGTGTTTGATTTAGCTTTGAATTATCTGCTCTTACCCCAGCACTGGCATTATATAATACGATAATTTTTTCCGTTTTCTTTAGAATATTTTATAACATTTGCATGTAATCCTGTATTAGTAGGAGCATTAGAATATGATAAATATGCCTCTCCGGTTTTTTGCAGTTTATCATATATTTTATCCGTAGTTTCTTCTAAAAATTTTTTTAACTGTTCTGCAGGCGGTAATTTATTTGAGTTAGTTAAATTACGTACTGAAAAGGATTGCTTATAAATCTCATCTAAGCCATCCATAAAATGGTCTAATTTTTTATCTGTATTTTCGTCAGGATTTAAAGCTTTATAAGCTCCAAGTAAGGCCTAGCCGTTATAAAATGAGCTGAGCCTAAATTATAATCTTTTATGGATTTATCATAGGTACGGGCATCGTCAAGCATTTCGCGGTACTGAGTTGCTTTCGCTTCATACTCATATTCTCGTATGTTATTTAAGGCTTGAGTGATATTTTCATAATGCTCTCTCAGCTTATTTTGATTATTCTCTTTTAGAGCAGTATTTGTAAGTTCATTATCATAATTTTCTAAGTTACCGAACTTTCTATCATTATTTATATTCTCAGCCATATTTTCAACTAATTAATTAAACAAAGATAAAAATAATCATGTATTACGAATAAATAAATGTCAATAGTTACTCACTTCAATATATCTACTTTATCTAATTGTTCCCATGTAAAATTTTCGTCTTCACGGCTGAAATGACCGTAAGCAGCCGTTTTTTGATAACATGGAGTGCGAAGCTTAAGATGTTTAATAATTCTGCCTGGACGCATATCAAAATGCTGTGTTATGAGCTTAGTAATTTGTTCGTTGTTTAATTTGCTAGTACCGAAAGTTTCAGCGTAAATAGATACGGGAGCAGCAACGCCTATTGCATAAGATATTTGATTTCACAGCGATCAGCAAGTCCTGCTCCTACTATATTCTTAGCAATATAGCGTGCCATGTAAGCAGCCGACCTATCTATATTTGGTTGGGTCTTTTCCTGAAAAGCAACCACCGCCGTGTCTTGCCATTCCTCCATAGCTGTCCACGATAATTTTCCTACCGGTTAAACCGCAATCTGCAACAGGGCCGCCTATAACAAACCTACCTGTCGGGTTAATTAGATATTTAGTGTGTTTATGAAGTAAATGGCTTGGTAATGCCTGTTTAATAATTTCTTCCATTACTGCTTCAATAAGGTCTTTTTATTGTATTTCCGGATGATGCTGAGTTGATAAAACTACCGCATCAATGGCAATAGGTGTGTTATTTTCATATCGTAACGTGACTTGTTATTTTGAATCGGGTCTAAGCCAAGACAAAACATTTTGTTTACGCAAATATGCTTGTCTTTTCATTAAAAGATGAGCGTAGTAAATCGGTGCAGGCATTAAACTATCCGTCTCGTTACAAGCATAACCGAAAACCATACCTTGATCTCCTGCACCTATTTCATCGTCAGTTGCATTGTCAACACCCATAGCTATATCGGGTGATTGTTTAATTATAGAAGAAATTACGGCACAACAGCTACCGTCAAATCCATAATTTGGATTATTATAGCCAATTTCTTGTACTTTACTCTGTACTATTTGCTCAATATCCACATAAGTACTAGTAGTAATTTCACCTCCCGCTAGAACTAGACCGGTTGTTACAAAAGTTTCGCAGGCAACACGACCGTTAGGGTCTTGTTTTAGAATCTAATCAAGTATCGTATCTGAACTTTGATCGGCAATTTTGTTCGCATGCCCTTCAGAAACTGACTCAGACGTAAATATAAAATTTTTCATAAGTTACTCTCCTTTTAAAATTCTTGAAATGACTTTATTAAAGTTTTAGCGTCAGATGCTTCATAACTTATCAAATCTCTTATAAATTCTACTTTACCGAATAGTTCTTCGGAAGCATTAAAATGTACTGATCCTAAATAACCTTTATAGTTCATCAAATCATTTTTTATCATATTAATCTTTTTTTATAATTTTAGTTTTACTTGATGATTTTGATGTCATTCCTGCGAAAGCAGGAATCCAGTAAAACCTATAAAAAACTTGTTTTTTTAGGTTTATTTTGTCAATTAATGTGTAATTTTTGTACCAATTTAAGGTTATTTTCTGGATTCCCGCTTTCGCAGGAATGACATCAAAATCATCCATGCAACAACACCTAAGACTGCTTGCAATGACAACTTAGCTTCGTAGGAATGACCAACTATTCAATGAATTTCCATCCAGTTATTACCTGCTCTAATTTCGGTTATAATCGGTACATCCATATTAGTAGAGTTTTCCATGATTTTTTTAATAATGGGTATTATAATTTCTACTTCTTCAATCGGTGCTTCAAATAGTAATTCATCATGAATTTGCAGTACTAATCTTGTTTTAAGTTTACGTTTTTCTATTTCTTGATCTAGATTGATCATGGCAATTTTAATTATATCGGCATTAGTTCCTTGAATCGGAGCGTTAATAGCCGCACGCTCTGCAAATTGTTTAAGTTTTTTATCATGAATTAGAGGTACAAAACATTTTCTGCCGAAGAAATTTGTTACATAGCCGTTGCTACTTGCAAAAGCTTTTGTTTGCTCCATATATTCTTGTACTCCTTTATATTCGGCAAAATATTTCTTGATATATTTGGATGCTTCGCCGTTGGTAACATTTAATTGCTTAGCAAGCCCAAAAGCACTTATACCGTAAATAATACCAAAATTTATAGCTTTTGCTTTACGTCTATGTTCGCTAGTTAGTTTGTGTTTTTGTAAGTTAAAGATCTGACAAGCGGTTTGAGTATGGATATCGTCTTTATTGATAAATGCTTGTTTTAATGCATCTATATTTGCGATATGGCTTAATATTCTAAGCTCAATTTGAGAATAATCGGCAGATATTAATTTATAACCTTCTTCAGCGATAAAAGCTTGTCTGATTTTATTCCCTTCACTAGAGCGAATCGGTACGTTTTGCAGATTAGGTTCTTGTGAGCTAAGTCTTCCTGTAGTGGTAGAAGTTTGTAAAAATGTCGTATGTACCCGCTTAGTTATATTATCTATCTGTTTCGGTAAACTATCGGTGTAAGTATTCTTTAATTTTGTAAGCTGTCGCCACCTTAGTAATAAATCAGCTATGTTATATCCATGCTCACTAAGTTTTTCTAGTATTTCCGCTCCTGTTGAGTAAGAGCTTGCTTTAGCCGAAACTTTACCGAAAGGTAATTGCATTTTTTCAAATAAAATCTCACCTAATTGTTTTGGCGAACCAATATTAAATTTAGTTCCGCTAAGAGCAAAAATTTCTTCTTCAAGTTTTAGAATTTCTTCTCCAAATTCAGCGGATAATTGTTTTAGGTAATTAGCATCTACTTTAATACCCACTTTCTCCATTTTATCTAAAATAAAACAAATAGGTAAATCAATGTCGCTATAAAGTCTAAAGGCTTTGTTGTCTTTAAGCTCCAATATAGTTTGCTTATAAAGTGAGATAAAGTTTATTACTATTTTTGCTGATTCGATAATTATATTTTCTATCAAAGTTTCTTCAAATAAATTTTGCTGTGATAAACCGGCAGATAACGCATATTGCATTAGTTCTAAATCCTCTATAGCCGTAATTTCATGAGATTGGTTTGCATAAAATTTCAGTAAAGGTTTCAGAGAGTAAGTAATTTTTTTTATAGATTTATCGACTAGTAAATTGAAGATTATATCCGAAAACCAGTTGTTATTAGTTTTAGTATTATAAGAAAATAGATCATGAGAAGTGTTAGAAATTTTAATAATATAGCTTTGGTTTTGCAGTGATAAAATAAAAGCAAGACTATCTCCTTTATGCTGCAGTAAGTATATTCCAAATATTCCTATTTTCTCAGCTTCTTTAGCAAAATTTGCTAACTCACTAGCATTACTAATTTCTTTTGCTTCGGTTACTTTATTATCTGCTATCTCTTTATGGTCATTAATTTTAATATCGAATAAATTTTCTGCTCTTTTATATAAAGATTTAAAACCGTATTCTTGTAAAAATCCTGTTAATTTATCGCTATTTGGAGGTGACCATTCTAAATTATTCAGCTGGAAATCTAAATCAACATTAGAATCAAGCCCTATTAACTGCCATGAAATTAACGCCGCTTCTTTAGAATTTTGTAAAGTTTCACGTTGTTTTACGCTTGAGACTTGGTCTAAAGAGTTAAATATATTTTCTACAGAACCAAATTGTGTTATAAGACTACTTGCCGTTTTTGGTCCGATAGATGGCACACCCGGAATATTATCCGATCTATCGCCGATTAAAGCCATCACTTCACGTAATTTATCAGAAGTAGTACCGAATTTTTTAACAACATCCTTCTCTGTAATATATTTCCCTTTTAACGGATCATATATTTTGATGTTTTCACTCATTAACTGCAATAGATCTTTATCGGAAGAGATAATAACGACCTCTTCTCCAAGCATGACCGTTTTAGTAGCAAAGGTTGCGATAATGTCATCGGCTTCATAACCGTTCTTCTCTAGAATAGGAAAATTTAAACTACTTGCAACATCACGAACTAAAGGTAATTGTACAATTAAATCTTCAGGAGGAGGCGGACGATTAGCTTTATACTCAGGATAAATATGATGACGGAAATTTCCCCCGCCGCTGTCGAATACTACAGCGACATGTTTAGGCTTAAAATCACTCAGTAATTTTAGTAGCATTGAAGTGAAGCCGTAAAGAGCACCGACAGGCTCGCCTTTCGGCGAAGTTAAAGGCTGTTGTGCATAATAGGCTCTAAAAACAAATCCGTATCCATCTATGAGTAATAAGGTATTTTTTTGAGTCATTTTATGATTTTAATTTTTAATTAAATCGTCATTGTGAGGAAATTGCATAGCAATTGACGAAGCAATCTCAGGAGTTTATTATTACTTTATGAGATTGCCGTGTAGCCTACGGCTGCTCAAAATGACGACTCAATATTCGTGCGGGCAAATGACGTAGCAAAACCTCACAATCCCACTAGACTTTTAGCAAAATCATGTCGGTTGAATATTTTTAAGTCCTCTATCTTCTCGCCTATACCGATAAAGTATACGGGTAAATTAAATTTTTGTACTACTCCGACAAGTACTCCGGCTTTAGCACTGCCGTCTAGTTTAGTCACGATAAGTCCCGTCAAATTAGTAGCATCATTAAAATGTTCTACTTGGTTATAAGTATTTTGTCCGGTAATAGCATCAATTACTAAAATGCTATGAGTGGGTGCATTCTCGTCTAGTTTTTTTATAACTTTTACAATTTTAGACAGTTCATCCATCAAATTTTTCTTATTATGAAGTCTGCCTGCCGTATCGATAAAAAGTATATCGATATTTTGTTTTATCGATTCTTCCATAGCACGGTAAGCAACACTCGCAGGGTCAGCCGATTCTTCACCGGTAATAAGTAGTGCATTTGCTCTATCTACCCAAGTACTTAGCTGATTTACGGCAGCTGCTCTAAAAGTATCGCATGCCGCAACTGCTACTTTTTCCCCTTGTGCTGAGTACATTGCAGCAAGCTTACCTATAGTCGTGGTTTTACCTGCTCCATTAACACCGCAAACTAAAATTACGTTTAATTTATTTGCATCTAAAGTAAAAGGAATTTCTGATTTTGATAGCTGCTGTTCTACTAATTCAGCTAGTGCATCTTTTACTGTATCACTATCTATTTCTTTGTCAAATTTTACCTTTTTAAACTCTTCAATAATATTAGTTACTACCGCAACACTCATATCACTTGAGATAATTAGCTCTTCTAGCTCTTCTAGAGTTTCTGCATCTAATTTTTTCTTGTAAAATATTTTGTCTATACCTTCCGATATTTTATTAGAAGTTTTAGATAAACTTTGTTTTAATTTACTAAATATCGAAATCATATTAGATAGTTTTTTGTTTTATGGGTGTTGGTGTTACGCCTGCTTCGGCGTCATACCGTGGCTTGTCCACGGTATCCAGAAAAAATTAAAAAAGACTGGACCCCGTGGTCAAGCCACGGGGTGACACAGTGGTGGAATTGATCCACGCAGATAAGCCCCCTTACAATGACGATTAAGGTACTTATCTCTTCTTCTTATTTTTGCTTTTGTTTTTATTTCCGTCGGTAGTTTTATTGAATCTACCTAAATTTTTAACAAATTTTTGTAATCCGTTAAGTTCCGTTCCATATGTCCTAGTATATTCACGGACTGTTTCTATATCTTGTCTATGAGAATCATCTATTACTACTACTTCCTGCATAAAATTATTAGCATCAAACGTAATTTTTACTATTTTTTGCTTTTCAATTTTTGGATTAAGCCAAGCTCTTTGAGACATAACTCTTTCAACATAATACCAGGTATTTTGGGAATATTCCGGTACCATAGTAGGCGTACCTATTAATTCTACGACTTCCGCTTTGTTTAGTTTTTTAGACTCTAATTTTACAAGTGCCGAATCATCTATGGATTGCCCTCTATTTTCGATAGTTTTGCAGCCGCTTAAGGAAAAAAAGGCTAATATACTAAAAATGTATGTTATAAAAATTTTCATAAGTTTAATTTTATCTAGATTTTATTACAAGATTATAATATACTGCTTCACTAATTTGACAAATACTTTTTAATTTATATTTAGAGAGGCTAATAATGGCAGTTCCAAAGAAAAAAACATCAAAATCAAGACGTAATATGAGACGTTCACATTTAGCACTTGGTAAAGTTAACGTAATAGTTGACTCGCAAACTGGTGAATATAAGCTTCCGCATCACGTTTCTTTAGTTGACGGGACTTATAATAATCGTCAAGTAGTAACGAAAAAAATTGAAACTGAAGAAGAAGTAGCCTAAAGTTATGACCTGCAAAATTATTGGTTGCGGCGGGTATCTTCCTTCAAAAATAGTTAGTAATGACGAACTTGCAAAATTTGTAGATACTAATGATGAATGGATTAGAACAAGAACAGGTATTACGCAGCGTCATATAGCAGGTGATACAGAATATACTTCCCATCTTGCTTTAAAATCGGCTGAAAAAGCTATAGTAGATGCAGGGATATCAGCAAATGATATTGATTTAATTATTACATGTACTACTACTCCGGATAATAGCTTCCCTTCGGTCGCCTCTAAGCTTCAAGGTTATCTTGGTTTAACTAATATACCGTCTTTTGATTTACAAGCAGTATGTGCCGGCTTTGTTTATGGTTTACAAGTAGCGAATTCTCTTATCTCATCAGGTAAATATAAAACTATTTTGCTTATAGGGGCCGAGAAAATGACGTCATTATTAGACTGGAATGATAGGACTACTTGCGTCTTATTTGGTGATGGAGCAGGTAGTGTAATATTACAGCGTAGTAGTGATGACTCCGGTTTAATAGATAGCAATATTTTTGCAAGCGGAGCTGATTATGAAATATTATACACAAACGGTGGTATAAGTATGAACGGTATTAGTGGCAAAATAGTTATGCAGGGGCAAAAATTATTTCGTCATGCAATAGAAAAAATGCAACAATCTATAAAAGATTTACTGCATGCTAATCAATTCAGTGTAAGCGATATTGATTATTTTATACCTCATCAAGCAAATATCCGTATTATTAATAAACTCGCCGAATCATTAAACCTATCAGAACATAAGGTAATAAAAACCGTAGAGAAGCACGCTAATTGTTCAGCGGCTTCTATTCCGCTTGCTTTGAGTACTCTTAAAGCATCAGGTAAAATAAAAAAAGGTGATATTCTACTATTTTCAGCTATCGGTGCAGGTCTTAATTGGGGCAGTGCATTAATAAGATGGTGAATATAATCGTTTAATTTGAAAATTGGCAGCGTTACTTAATTATATATACGTTGCGGTTATAAGCTTCAAAATCGATTCCTCTTTTCTACATTAAACTTCATTTATCTATTTATCCAAAGTATCTACTTAGTATTATAAAAATGATATTTTTACCACATTTATACATGAGTAATTGCATTTTATAATATTTTAGCCTTTAAACTAATAAAATAATGATATATACTAACTCACATAGCTTTTGGTTAGTTTAGTTTTATGAACTAGCTAAAATGAATTCAATATTAATAAATTATAATCTCAAGGAGTTTAATTATGAAAACAAAAATTACATTAGCTTTTCTTGCATTATTTGTGCTTGCAGGGTGTAATACAACAAAAAGAGCACCGCAATTTGACGGTAATATGAACCAAGGTGAAGAAACCTCATTAATGAAAGATTTCGAGAAGCATGCAGGAAATGCAGTATGGTTTGCTTTTGATAGCTCTGCTTTATCACCAAAGGCTAAAGAAGAGTTAGAGAGGCAAGCTTGCTGGTTATCAAAGCATCCTGAAGTAAAAGCTACTGTTGAAGGACATTGCGATGCAAGAGGTACCAGAGAATATAACTTAGGCTTAGGTGAAAGAAGAGCAGCAGCAGCGAAAAAATTCTTAGCTCATAAAGGAATCGATCATAACAGATTAAATATAATCTCTTATGGTAAAGATAGACCTGCTATGATGGGTAATACTGAAGAAGCTTTTGCTTATAACCGCAGAGCTGTAACAGTTGTACATCAATAAAATTATTTACTAATTATAGTATCCTAAAAGGTCGAGTTTACTACTCGGCCTTTTTTTATTTATAAATAACAACAAACTCCTGAGATTGCTTCGTCAATTACTTTGTAATTTCCTCGCAATGACGAAAAAACTGATCCACATTGCCATGTTTTTTAGGCGATACCTCAAAAATATAAAAATTTTACTAGACTTAACTGCATAATAATTATATAAATTTCAAATGAAAAGGGGCTGTAGCTCAGTTGGTTAGAGCACGCCGCTCATAACGGTGTGGTCGTAGGTTCAAGTCCTACCAGCCCCACCACACAAATTCTTATTTAAATTCGCATTAGCACTGAATTTATAATGATTAATCTAAAAATACTTTCTTGGTATCTTACTAAATTATATTCTAAGTGTTTCTTTATTATATTATTTCTTTTAATCGGGCTATTAATTATCTCAAATATTTTTGATCTTTTACAAAAATTCAAAAATATTTATGTTCCTTTTAGTTTTTTTTGGAGACTTATTTTATATAAGATCCCTTATTTACTAGGTCAAGTATCTTCGTTAATTAGTTTTACCGCTATGTTATTTTTTCTTAGAAATCTAACAAAAAATAATGAATTAACGGCTATGTTATCTAGCGGTATTCATATTTGGCAAGTGCTTGTTATTCCATGTATTGTAACTTTAATTTTAGGTATAGTTTTTACGACTATATTGAATCCTATCAGTATTATAGGCTTACAAAAATATGAGTTATTAGAAGCAAAACTAACTAAAAAAGCCTTAAGTGAGGGTATAATATCTAAATCTGGTTTATTATTTTTTGAATCTTTAAATGATGGAAATCAAATTATCCAAACACAATTTATTAATGTTGCCGAGAAAAAATTAAATAATATTACAATTTTATTTGTTGATAGTAATAATTCTTTTTTAAAGAGAATTGATGCATTATACGGTATTATTGAAAATAAAATGTTACATTTAAATAGGGTTAAGGTGTTCACAAAAGAGGAAACTAAGGCTTACAACAATTTAACTATACAGGCAAATTTATCAATTAATAGTTTAGTAAATAAATTTATTCGTCCTGAAATGGTTTCTATTTGGGCTTTACCTAAATTAATTAATGAATTATTAAATTCAGGCTTACCGGCTATTAATTATCAAATTTATTATTACAAGCAATTATTTAAGCCTATAATGATGATGGCAACCGTAATTTTAGCAAGTTGTTTTATTAGTCTTAAACAGTGTGATAATTCCCAAGAAAAAATACTGATATTAGGTTTATTTTCAGGTTTTATAGCATATTCGTTATCAGAAATATTATTAAAAATACTTACTTATAATAATTTGTCTTTAATTGCTGCTATTTTATTACCTAGTATGCTAATATTTTTTATTAGTAACTTTATTATTTTACATTATAAGGAGATTTGAATAAAGTATTGATGCTATATGTCATCCCAGCGGAAGCGGGGATCCAGTTAAATGTCATACCGCGACTTGATTGCGGTATCTTAGAACATAGTCTGTTATACAAGATCCCGTGGTCAAACCACGGGATGACAATAAGAATCAAAAAATAAGTTTTTAGAATTTAGATAGAAAAAATAAAATGATAATGAAATTTTTGGAAGGGTTTTCTTCCGGTATGGCTATAGATCTTGGTACGGCAAATACTATTGTCTATCAAAAAAGTCGTGGAATTGTTCTAAGGGAGCCTTCTGTTATTGCGTTAATAAAAAAAGACGGTGCTTTTGTGCCTTATGCTTATGGTCATGAAGCAAAAATGATGCTTGGGCGTACTCCTACGGATATTGAAGCAAAAAGACCTTTAAAAGACGGTGTTATTGCCGATTTTAAGGGTGCAGAGGAAATGATAAAGTATTTTATTAGAATGGTGCATAATCGTCGCTCTTTTTTTGGTCCGACAATTGTTATTTGTGTGCCTTCTGGTTCTACGCCGGTTGAGCGTCGTGCTATCCAAGAAGCAGCAGAAAGTGCAGGGGGTAGGGATGTCTATTTAATTGAAGAACCTATGGCGGCAGCGATCGGAGCAGGACTACCTGTAACGGAAGCGACCGGTTCGATGATTGTTGATATTGGAGGAGGCACTACGGAAGTTGCAGTTTTATCACTAGGGGGTATAGTATATGCAAGGTCGGTAAGAGTCGGCGGTGATAAGATGGATGAAGCTATTATCTCATATATAAGAAGGCACTATAACCTATTGATAGGTGAGGCTACTGCCGAAAAGATAAAGCAAGAAGTAGGTACGGCTTATGTAGATGAAAATGCTGAGCCGAGAAAGATGGAAATTAAAGGACGTGATTTAATTTACGGTATTCCTAAAGAAATGATATTGAACGAAAGACAAATTGCTGATAGTCTAATTGAACCGGTAAGTCAAATTGTTGAAGCGGTAAAAGTAGCACTAGAAGCAACACCTCCTGAGTTATCTTCAGATATAGTTGATAAGGGAATTGTTTTAACAGGCGGTAGCTCATTATTACGAAACCTCGATTTTGTTCTTAGTGAAGCCACTAAATTGCCGGTGATAGTTGCAGATGATGCCCTCTCTTGTGTAGCACTTGGAACAGGAAAAGTACTTGAAGATTTTACAAAGCTAAAACATGTACTATTTAAACAGGATTAAAAATGGCAATACTTGCAAATAGAGTAAAAAATTCTTCAAATTCATTAGAATTAATAAGAATAATATCAAATACTCTTAAGCGTTTTTTTGTTATATTTGGGCTTGGATTGTCTGTATATTTATTTTTTACTACGCCTAAAAAAATATCTAGTATATCACTTGAAGTAACCGGTAGTATAGTATCAACCGGTTTAGCAGTTTATGAAGATATATTTGAATATATAAATTCAGTAACACAAAAATTTATTTATTTTCAAGATTTAGAACGAAAAAATATAGAACTTAAACTTGAGATAGCAAGATTACAACATTTGCAAAGTGAAGTAGAATCGGTAAGAGCCGAAAACATTGCATTAAAAGATTTGTTAACGATTGCTGAGGAGGAAGAATTTGAATATATTACTACTAAATTACTGAGTGTTTCCTTTAATCCATTTTCTAGAACAGCTTTGATTTCTGCAGGTAAAAAGCAAGGCATTGAACCTGATCAAATCGTTGTTAATTCAGGAAAATTAGTAGGAAAAGTAATAGAAGTGAGTAATAATTATGCTAAAGTAATGTTAATTAGCGATGTTAATTCTAGAATACCTATTAAAGCTAATTCTTCAAGAGAACAAGGTATTTTAGCAGGTAATAATAATAATAGTAAAATTTTATACTTGCCTAACAATCATTTAGTACAGAAAGATGAGGAGATAGTAACCTCTGGGCACGGTAATATTTATCCTGCAGGTATTTTAGTGGGTTATGTGTCTAAAGTTACGGAACATGATGTTATGGTAAACGTAGCAGCTGATCTATCTAAAACGGAATTTGTACAAATATTATTGTCTAAAAAGTAATTTCTGTTTTTTAATGTTGTACTCTATGTCATTCCCGCATAGGCGGGAATCCAGTAAAACCTATAAAAAACTTGTTTATTTTATCAATAATATGTAATTTTTGTACCGATATTAAGTTATTTATTCTGGATTCCTGCTCCGCAGGAATGACATTAAGAGCATGAAAAAGGATTATTTCAGCATTATTGCCGAATATATTTGCATAATAATCTATAAATTAAAATTTTATCAAATACTACATCATAGAAAACGTTATTATGTCAGTGAAATAGATATTATTGCGTTACGTAATAAAGAAATTGTTTTTATTGAAGTCAAAGCAAGAAACTCTAAAATTGATGATAGATTTGTATCTTTCAATCAGCAAAGAAGAATTACTAGGGCTGCTGAAATGTTTTTAAGTAGTAATTCTAAATATAGAAATTATAATATCAGGTTTGATTTGGTAATTATAAGATCTTATAAATTACCTATAATTATAAAAACGCATGGTAGTATAATTCAAAAAGCTTTTGTAGGTCTCGCCTTTAAATTCGTCTTGTCTGAAGCTTTCTGAATTATACTACATCAATATTTAATTTATTCGGAGTATGTGATATGGCACTTGCTACTAAAGTAAAAGAATTTTTAGAAGAAAAATTAAAACAAGAAAAGATAGATCGTAAATATCTTGCTCAAGTTACTGATATCCCTTACACAACCGTTAGCAGAATTATGAGAGCAGAAGTTAATCGTGAATTTAATCCTGAAATAGATACTATTTTAAAAATAGCAAAATATTTTAATTGTACTATGGATGAGGTAATAAAAAGAAAAGTACAGAATAATTCATAAAACTTGATACAAGTGAATTTTGCATGACTCGCCTGTACTCACGTAGTTTACCTACTGCTTTCGTAGGTTCGCATTTAAATTCATCTTGTCTGAATCTTTCTGAAATATGCTGTACCTACGAAATAAAACATAAAATATGACAATAAAAAATAAAGGACTGATTATAATTTTATCTTCCCCTTCAGGTACAGGTAAGTCAAGTTTAGCTAAAGCATTATTGAAAATAGATAATAATTTGCGTTTATCTATTTCGGCAACTACAAGAAAACCACGTTTAGGAGAAGTAGAGGGTATAAACTATTACTTTAAGACCGGTCTAGAGTTTGAAGAATTAGTTAAGCAGAATAAATTTCTTGAATATGCTAAAATATACGATAATTATTACGGTACGCCTAAAGAATATGTCGAAATGTTATTAAATCAAGGCTTGGACGTTGTGTTTGATATTGATTGGCAAGGAGCAAGGAGTATTAAGAAAAATGCTACTAATGTTGTTGCTATATTTGTATTGCCTCCTAGTATTGAAATACTGGAACAACGCTTAAGAAATAGAGCGACCGATAATGAAGAAGCAATAAAATTACGTATGCAGTCGGCACAAAACGAAATGTCACATGCTAATGAGTACGATTATGTAATTACTAACGATGATTTCGACCAGACGCTTAAAAAAATATATGCGATTATAGTTGCAGAACGAGAAAAAGCGTTTTGACTTTATCGTTTTTTCTTTCTATACTGAAAAGTAGAAGTTATGTTTCTAATTTTCATGGTACTAGTTTAAACGCTTAGAAAACAATTCCTTTCATCAATAATAAAATATTTTAAAACTCATAAAGTTTGTGCTTTGTTAGGACCAAGGCAGTGTGGAAAAACTACCCTTTCTAAACAGTTCGCAGAAGCTTATAATATTCCTAAAATCAATATTTTTGATCTTGAACATCCCTTAGATTTAGCAAGATTAAATGAACCGATGCTTGCTTTGTCTGATCTAAAAGGATTTGTTATTATTGATGAAATTCAGTATAAACCGAATCTATTCCCTATTTTAAGAGTTCTTGTTGATACAACTGATATTAAATTTTTAGTACTAGGCAGTGCATCAAGAGACTTAATTAAACAAGGTTCTGAAACACTAGCAGGTAGAATAGGTTATATTGAAATGACACCGTTTACTTTATCTGAAGTGTCAGGTACTCAGCAATTATGGATACGCGGCGGATTTCCTTTATCATATCTTGCAGATGATGAAGAGTTAAGTGCTTTATGGCGTCAGAATTACATTAAAACATTTTTAGAAAGAGATATACAAAATTTAGGTTTTACAAATTCCGTCTATGCAGTTACGTAGGTTTTGGTTAATGCTTTGCCATTATAACGCTAATATATTTAATGCCTCAGAACTTGGAAATTCTTTATCTATCTCATATCATACTGCAAAGCATTATTTAGATATTTTAGAGGGAACTTTTATGATCCGTATTTTGCAGCCTTGGTATGAAAACCTTAAAAAAAGACAAGTTAAAACTCCAAAAATCTTTTTTAGAGATAGTGGAATATATCACGCTTTATTAGGCTTAAATAATTATGAAGCTTTAAGCACTCATCCTAAAATAGGTGCATCATGGGAAGGATTTGCCTTAGAACAAATTATTAGATATTATAAAGCAGAACCCGAAGAATGTTATTTTTGGTCATCTCATAATGGAGCGGAAATAGATCTTTTACTTTTTAAAAATGGAAAACGTTTGGGGTTTGAAATTAAATATACAAATACACCGAGCATGACAAAATCAATGCAAATATCTTTAGAAGATTTAAAACTTGATCAAATGAATGTAATATTTCCAGGTGATATTAGCTTTAAATTGTCAGAAAAAATACAGTCAATAGGTCTTTCGAGCTTAATTAAAATGATACAAAAGCTGCAATTATATAGTTACAGCTTTTAGAATGTTATATTATTTCACATCCGCCTTTTTTAGCACCTTTGCCGGCAAGTTTTGTTTGCTGAGCTTCATAATCATTATGCATTTTATCAAAATTTTGATCAACTGTTAAATATGTTGTTCCAGTACTATTAGGTGGGCTTACCATATTTTTCATAGGTTGAGATTTTATCTCGTTTGATAAAGTTGTTGTTTTAGCTTTAATTCTTTGTAATGCCGCTAATGTATCCATATCATTACTTTGTTTACTCATATTTCCTCCTATATTTTATTTGTTAAATTTTATCTTATCCACACGTTATTTTGTTTTTTTTGTTGAACTTGATTACTTTGCTCAACTTGGTGATTCTTTGGGGTAGCTATTGGGTTATTTAAAGAATCTTTTATTTTATTAGCTTCACGTTGAGTATTAATTTTACTACATATATTTTTACGTACATCTCGATCTTCACTGCTTAATTTTTTATTATTGACTATTGCTTCCTGTTGGTTATTGAGTAAAAAATGCTTCTGTTTAAATTCTTGATGTTTGTTAGGATCTAGAGTATTTTTTGATTTCTCTATAGCATCTCTAAGCTGATTTATTTTGTTTTGATTTTCTTGGTGAAATACATTAACACTTTCTATTTCTTCTTGAACGTGTTTTTGAACTTTTTTAGCTTCTTTTACTACAGTGTTTTTAACTGCTAGATTTTCTTTCTTTACTTTTAAATTCTCTTCTAATTCCTTAATTTGTTCAGGTAATAAATTTTTATCTTTTAATTTCTCGGTTAAATCATTAATTTCTTTTTCTATAATCTCTTTTTCTTCATTAGCTTTTTTAACTATTATATTTACTTTTTCTTGTTCCTTCTTAAGCTCTGCAAGTTTTTGTCTACGTTCTTCTATTGCTTCTTTAGTTAAAATATTTTTATTAATCGCCTGTTCATCGATTATCTCTTCTCCATTTTCATTTATTCTAACCATTGTTGCTATAGGAGAAGATAATTTTTTATATTCTTCTGATTTTCTCTTAAATCCATCATGGATAGCATTAAGTTCTTGAATTTGCCTTGCAGCTTCTATTTTATATTGTATTATTGCTTCTTCCTGTTCTCTTTGTTTTTCTAACTGTTTTAGCTCTTTTTGAGTAATTTCAGAATTAATCTGGCTTTCTGCTAGTTCTTGCTTTTTTAATGCTATAGCCTCTACTTTTTCTGCTATATCATTAATAAAAGAACTATCGGATTTAATATTTCGAGCTGCACTTACTAATCTACTTAACTCTGCAGGGTTATTAGTAGCGGTAATTTGAGCAAGAATAGCTTGGATATCATTAAGCGCATTAGTTGTTTTTTCTTTTTGTGGATATTCTTTATTCATAATTTTACTCACAATAACCTTTTATGTGTGTTTCCATTATCTATATAAACGTTAACAAAAATTAACAATTAAGTCAAGAAAATTTTAACAAAAATTAATTTTGTATTTCTAGCCATTGATTTAATAACCCATCTAGCTTCTTTTTATCATGAGTTAATTGATTTGTGATCTGAGTGTATTTTTGAGGATTATCTAAATACAGATTAACGTCTTCAAGTTCTTTTTCTAAGTGTTTGATGGATATTTCTAGCTTCTCAATATCATTTGGTAATGTTTCAAGCAAACGCTGGTATTTATAAGATAGCTTTTTATTTAGAGGTTCTTTTTGAGAAGTTAATGGTAGTGGTTTTGAAGCTTTTTTAGTTATAGGAGAGGTAGTAAAATACTGCTTATAATCTTCATAACCTCCTGTCAAATCATGAATTTTACCTTGAGCGAAAACTAAAGTTCTAGTAACTAACCTATCTAAAAAATCACGATCATGGCTCACGACTATTAAAGTACCTGAATAATCTGCAAGTATATCTAGTAAAATTTCCAGACTATCCATATCGAGGTCATTAGTCGGTTCATCTAAAATTAACAGATTTCCAGGGTTAATTAGAATTTTTGCAAGTAATAATCTATTAGCTTCACCGCCTGATAAAATAGCAGTTTTTGCATTAAGTAGTTTAGGATTAAACATAAATTGTTTTAAATAACCGGCAACATGCATGGTTTTACCGTTTGGCAAAAATACTTGATCACCGCCTGTAGGACATAAAGTTTGTTGTAATGTATGATTAGGCTCTAGTTTTTCTCTATGTTGATCAAAATATGAAATATCTAAATTACCGCCATATATAATTTTACCCAAGTCAGGTGTAAGTTGCTTTGTTAGTAATTTGATAAAGGTAGATTTGCCTGAGCCGTTTGCACCTATTATACCGATTTTCTCGCCTTTTTTTACACGAAAGCTAAAATTATCAATAATTTTAGTATTTTTATAACTAAAAGTAATATTATCTGCTTCAATAATGAATTTGCTTTTAGCTATATTTTCGGCAAGCTCTGCCCTAACTCTTTGTTTTGAACTAGCTAGTTTTTCAGTCTGTTCTTGTGTTATTGCTCTTAAAGCTTTCAACTCCGCAAGTCTCTTTTGATTCCGCTTACGTCTAGCAGTAACACCGGCATTTAACCATTCATTCTCTTGAGATAATTTTTTATTTAATTTCCGAAGAGAGGCTTCTTCTTGTTCTATGGTAATTGTTTGCCATGCATCAAAAAATTTAAATCCTTTATCGGATTTACGTAAAATCCCTCTATCAAGCCACCAAATTTTATTAGTAACATTTGAGAGGAATGTTCTATCATGACTAACGCAAATAATAGCACCGTTATAAGATTTAACAAATTCTTCTAACCATTCGATTGTTTCAATATCTAGATGGTTAGTCGGTTCATCAAGTAGTAATATTTCCGGCTCTAATATTAAAGCTTTAGCAAGGCTTGCTCTTCTAAGCTGACCCCCTGAATAGGTTGATAAGTTATCTGTTCCGTTGATTTGTAATTTTTCTAGAATTATATCGATTTGGTATTTATCTATTTCTTTTGTACTATCTGTTTGTTGTAAGACAAAATCATAAACAGTTAGATTAGTTTTTATAGAAATATCTTGTCTTAAATAACCGGTTGTAACTAAAGGATCTTGAAATAACTCACCGTTATCTAGCTCATAATTACCTGATATTACTTTCATTAAGCTTGATTTCCCGCAGCCGTTACATCCTATAAGACAAATCTTATCGCCTTTGTACAAATAAAGCTCTAAATCAGATAAAATTACTTTATCCGCAAAGCTTAGATTACCGTTTTTGATGTAATAAATTGAGGTCATAATGGTGTCATAACCTTCTTAATCACTAAACTGGCATTAGTACCACCAAATCCGAACGAGTTGGAAAGCACGTAATCTATCTTAGTTTTCTTAGCTTTAAGTGCAACTAAATCTATCTTAACCTCATCCATAGGGTTATCTAAGTTTAAGGTTGGTGGTGCAATCTGATCTCTAATTGCAAGAGCTGAAAAGATAAACTCAACACTTCCTGCCGCACCAAGCAAATGTCCTATTGATGATTTAGTAGAAGACATTAAAACTTTGGGATTCGCTTCTAAAAATAATTTTTGTACGGCTGCTAATTCTATTCCATCACCAAGTGTAGTAGAAGTACCGTGTGCATTAATATAATCAATCATATCGGGCGTGATAGCTGCATCTAGCATTGCGTCTCTCATCGCTCTATAAGCTCCTCTACCTTCAGGATGTGGGGCTGTCATATGATATGCGTCACCTGTAGAGCCGTATCCTATAACTTCACCGTAAATTTTAGCACCGCGATTTACAGCATGCTCATATTCTTCCAAGACTACAACGCCTGCTCCTTCACCCATAACAAAACCGCTGCGGTCTTTATCCCAAGGTCTTGAGGCTTTTTCAGGATTATCGTTATATTTAGTACATAATGCTCTAGCAGCAACGAAACCTGCAACTCCAACAGGTGTAACTGGAGCTTCTGCACCGCCTGCGATCATAACATCGGCATAGCCGTGCTTTATCATACGCATAGCATCGCCTATAGCATGTGCCCCTGTAGAGCAAGCTGTTACTGCCGCTTGGTTCGGACCGCTAAAACCGTATTTTATAGAAACAAGACCGGATAAAAGGTTAATTAATGAGGCGGGAATAAAGAAAGGGCTAACTTTGCCGTTATTTTCTTGATAAAGTTTGATAGAGGTATATTCGATCATTTTAAGCCCGCCGATTCCTGAACCTAATATCAAGCCGGTTCTATCACGAGATTCTTCATCTTCGGGTAACCAGCCGCTATCTTCAACTGCTTCGGTTGCGGCTGCTACTCCGTAATGGATAAATTTATCCATTTTACTTAGTCTATTAACGTCATCTGCTTGTGTGAAATTTTCAAGTTTAAATCCATCTTTCTCAGAGTTATCTATAAGTCCGACAATTTTACACGCAAGTTTAGAGGTGTCAAATTCCGTAATAGTTTTTATGCCGCTTACTCCGGTTACAATATTTTTCCAAGATGAGCTAACATTAAGCCCAACAGGAGTAACAAGTCCAAGCCCGGTAATAACTACTCTTTTATTTACTCTTTGATTCGACATTTTTAATTATCTATTAGGGATTTAATTTATGCAGATTAAGCTTGGCGTTCTTTGATATATTTTATAACATCGGATACGGTTTTAATTTTAGTGGCTTCATCATCAGGGATATCAATACCGTATTCAACTTCTATTGCCATCATTAATTCTACGGTATCAAGGCTATCGGCTTTCAAATCTTCTATAAATCTTGAATCCGTAGTTATTATCGATTTATCTTTATTTAGCTTTTCAGCAACCATTTCAATAACTTTCTGTTCGATCTTGTCCGTTGTACTCATAATTTTGAACTCCATAAATCATTTAATTTTATATGCCGTATAATAGCGGTTATTCGGCTATTAGACTTTATTTTAACTGTATGAATATTTATTTAAAATATTCATAGCATTTTATCTTTAAAAGAACTTCTAGCACAAAAAATTATTTTATGCTAGCACAAAATAATCTTATTAATTTTTATACCATTAACATACCGCCGTTTACATGTATAGTTTGACCGGTAATATATGATGCCTGATCGCTTGCTAAAAATGCGACTGCATTTGCCACGTCTTCCGGCATACCGTAAGTACCTAGCGGAATTTTTTGTACTATGACTTCTCTTTGTTTTTCGTTTAGTTTATCGGTCATATCTGATTTAATAAATCCTGGAGCTACTGCATTAACCGTAATTCCTCTGGTTGCAACTTCATAAGAGAGCGATTTGGTCATGCCTATTAAACCTGCTTTAGAAGCACAATAATTAGCCTGCCCAGGGTTACCTGAAATTCCTACTATTGAAGATATGTTAATAATACGTCCATATCTGTTTTGCATCATTTTTTTTATTGCTTCACGATTTAAAATAAAATTTGCTTTTAAATTAATATCAATAACTTTGTCAAAATCTTCATCTTTCATTCTAATTGCTAGCGTATCGCTAGTAATACCGGCATTACATACTAAAATATCTAGCTTTGATGCTTTAGATATTAAATTGCTGCATTCTTCCTTATTTGCAAGGTTGCATATTTCTATCGTATAATTATCTTTTAAAACATTTCCAAGGGATTTTAATTTTTCCTCATTACTACCACTAATAATTACATGGCTTCCGAGTTTGTGTAGTAACCTTGCTATAGCTCCGCCTATGCCTCCTGAAGCTCCCGTAATTAAGGAAGTTTTACCTGTTAAATCAATCATTTTCTTCCTCCGTTTGATCAAGATTTATATTAGTAATTTTTGACGATTTTTCACGTATTATTTTCTCAATTTCGTTGGAAATTTGTGGATGTTCTTTTAAATATTGTTTGACGTTTTCACGCCCTTGACCTATGCGTACGTTATTGTAGGAAAACCAAGAACCGGATTTCTCAACAATATCAAGCTTAACTCCAAGGTCAATTATCTCGCCTTCTTTTGAAATACCTGAACCGTACATTATGTCAAAATCTGCAGTTTTAAACGGAGGAGATACTTTGTTCTTGACTACTTTTACTTTGGTTTGGCTGCCTATTACTTCTTCTTTATCTTTAATGGAGCCGATTCTTCTTATATCGATTCTAACAGAAGCATAGAATTTTAAGGCATTACCGCCTGTCGTAGTTTCAGGACTACCGAACATCACACCTATTTTCATTCTGATTTGGTTGATGAAAACAGTAATACAATTGGTACGATTAATTGATGCGGTAAGTTTACGCAAAGCCTGACTCATTAATCTTGCCTGAGAAGCCATTTGAGCATCACCCATTTCGCCCTCAATCTCTGATTTCGGTACTAAAGCCGCAACACTATCTATTATTATCATATCAATACCGCCGGAACGAATTAACGTATCGGCAATTTCTAGGGCTTGTTCACCTGTATCGGGCTGTGAAATAATAAGCTCATCAATATTTACGCCTAATTTTTTAGCATAAGCAGGGTCTAATGCATGCTCAGCATCAATAAAAGCACATGTGCCGCCTTTTTTCTGTGCTTCGGCAATTAAATGTAGTGTTAAAGTAGTTTTACCTGAGCTTTCAGGACCAAAAATCTCGATTATTCTGCCTTTAGGAACACCGCCAATCCCAAGAGCTATATCTAGCCCAAGTGAGCCGGTCGATACAGCCTCTATATCAACATTTGGACGCTGCCCTAGTTTCATTACCGAACCTTTACCGTAGCTTTTTTCGATTTGTGCGAGTGCTGCGGCAATGGCTCTTTCCTTATCTGTATTTGACATAAATTTCCATATTATAATTTAAAATATAAGATTGAGAAAGAAAAATCAAATTTTATTTATGTTATTGTGCTTGTAAAATTAAATCTTGACTTCCATATTAGGTGATGCTTAGATGTTAAATTTACTTGTGTTATAAATTTAAAAGCTAATTAAATTACTTGTTAACAGTCGCATAGTTTCCAAAAAAGATAGATTTAGTAAAACCCTTATTAAATAACTTATCACATATGGTATCACAATTCTCACAAACTGAATATATCGCTAAAGATAATTCAGCATCTACATCTTATAAATTTAGATGGCATATTTTAATTATTTTAAGCATTTACTTACTTTTGGTATCGATGGATGCTACAATGCATATGCATTAGTATTATCAGGTCTTCTAATTACCGCAGGTGCATTAGGAGATAGATTCGGTCGTAAAAGATTATTACTTTGGGGGCTTTTAGTTTTTTCCATCGCTTTAATGTTAGTTTATGTATTTGATAGCTCATGGGGATTGGTATTATGTCGTGCTTTACTTGGGGGATCAATGATTATGCCTTCCACTTTATCGATATTGCGTAACATTTTTACTAATACACATGAACGTATGATCGCAATGTCCGTGTGGGGAATAATGGCAACTGTAGGAGCAGCTATAGGACCCGTACTAGGAGGAATATTGGTTGAGCTTTTAAGTTGGCAATTTGCATTTTTTATAGCACCTATTGCATTAGTAATTAATTGCTTTTGGAATAGTTTGGATTCCTGAATCATCTAATCCTAGTAATGAACCATGGGATTGGATAGGAGTATTTCAATCGTTTTTTGGGATGGCAGCTTTAGTTCAAGGCATTAAGATGTTGGCTAAATACGGTATTATGAATCTAGCATCCGGCGGAATACTATTAATTGGCATTGTGTTACTAATAATATTTACCTTACGCCAACTTAAAAGTGATGATCCGTTAGTGGATATGCGTTTATTCTTAATTAGCAATTTTAGTATAGGAATAATAGTTTATTTGCTGATTACTTGTGTCTTAGGATCCATAATGTATCTTATGTCCTTATGGTTACAGTTTATCAAAGGGTTAAGTCCTTTGTATGCAGGGCTTTATATGTTGCCTGCAGCAGTTTTTGCTTTAATTGCATCTTTAGTTATGCCATATTTACTCACACGATTTACCGCACGTGTAATAATGTTTAGTGGGCTTATCTTTACACTATAGCATTGATTTTACCTAGTATATTAGACTATAGAGATTTACTATCGAATACTATATATCTTGGATTGCTTGGTATAGGAAGTAGTCTATACCTCTCTACCACCGTAACAGTTATGATGAATGCAGTGCCGGCAGAGAGATCCGGAGATGCAGCAGCATTACAAGAAACAGCATATGAATTAGGTAATGTATTAGGTATAGCTGTTATTGTGAGTATTACATCTCTTATATATAGTAACAATCTAGTAATTCCTCACGGTGTTTCTGTATCAATGGCAGAAATAGCTCGTGACTCAATCGGTGAAGGAATAATTATTGCTCAACAACTACCACCTTCATTTGCTCACGAGTTAGGAGGTGAATATTGCTTTTATAAATGCATTGAATATAGTAAGTATTATTCTAGGAATAATCATGCTAATATTGGCGGGTGTGATTATGTATGTTCTCCCTTCTTTTAAAGCATCTACCTCTCTACATTAATAGCTTTATTACATAGATGAAATTGGTATAGAAACCTTACCGTCTTTTGCTCTCGATTGATTAAACTTAAATTGCTCAAGTTTCAACCACCGAAGAGAAATAAACTCTTGGTGGTCGGGGAAGTAAGAAAACCATCAACGATAGCCATAATAGCCTTTAGGTTCTAAGCTTAAGCTTTAAACCTTGGACATAACTATTATAACCCCGACCGGAATAAAGCTGAGGATTGCATCATTTTTATGGTCGATACAAATACCACGTTGATTAAGAGTTTCTTACGCCCCGAAATAGCATTTTGCTATTTCGAGTATCATTTTATATATAACTTTCAAAAAATCAATGATGGTTTGTTATGGTACTAACAACGTTCTATGCTTCTATAGAGTCAGATGGTGATGATACATCGGCTAATAACGGCATTTTGCAATTTTGATAGTCAATATCTGTGTAACGAGGGTTAAATATCTCAAATATTTCTGTAATGCTTTCTTTATATTCTTCAGACTTGGGATTTGCTGTTCGTATAATTGTTATTAAGCTTGCAAAGTTGCTGATAGTCTGAAAACTATCATCACCGCCAAGACTCTTACATATTTCATGCAATATTCCGCTTAAAGAATCTAAGTTTATTGCTATAGCGGATGGGGAATTTAATTTTACAATTTCATTATTTAAATTAGTTAGTGGTAGTATTAAGAATTCATATTCCTTAATAGATTTTGCTAGTTTTATAATATCATCTAAATTATTAATTTTTATAACTTCATTTAATATAACTGCATTATTCTTAAAATTTTCATGTAGTAGTTCTACAAATGCTAATTCTTTATTCTTCATTACTAAATCTAAATTTTCATTTTTTGTATTTCTTCCCTTATACCAATCCCATCCATATTTAGCTGCAAAACCTAGACTTATTAATCCAAATACCGTAGCGGTGATATAAGCACCGGCATATCCACCGCCATTTGTATCGTCGTTGGGTTCTTCTGTAGTGGAAGTGGTTGCCTCAGTGAAAGGTTTACTTAGTAGATCTAAAATATTTTTACCTACTTCTGTAGGGGATATATCGTCCAAAGTTACGTTGAAAGCATCTAGAATAACCTTAAGATTATCAGTAGTGAATTTGACTGGTATATTCAATAAATTAAAAATTTCTACCCCTGCTTCTTGAGCATTTTTCAAAGTTATTTCCGAATGATTTAAAATATCTCTCAAATTATTAACAAGCATTTTGGCATTATGCTCTTGTAAAACAGCTTTGCCTTCAGTGGTAGTGCATTCCTTTAATTCTACTAGGGTATTGTTTTGAAGTAAGTGCTTACCTTCTTCTAAAATAACGCTAGTACTGTTTCCATAAGTAACAATAGATTTTATAGGGATTTTAATGCCTGTACACTCCCTAATTATTGCTGATAAATCGTTAGGTACATCTGTTAAATGAGTATAGATTCCTGCCCAATTACATTTTATATTCTCAACTAAATAACCGTTAGTGAAATTTCCTTTAACAGTATTGTATACTGATGAAAGTATAGTATTGCCTAACTTATAAATAATATGCTTTGTATTTCCAGGTAAGCTACTCACCATTTCATTTGCAAATATAGGCATGAAACAGTTTAAGTTTATATTTAATATAGGTGCCATAATATTACTTCTTTAATTAATAAAACCATAAAACATGGTTTCTAGAGTATATTAATGTTTTTGTCAAGATGAAGTTAAAATAAATTAATATATGAAAAGATTTGAGAAAGATGATTGTTATGCTGTAATGTTTCGTTTTTTCGTCATTGCGAGGAGAGGCAAAGCCTCGACGTGGCAATCTCAGGCATTTTGTACTAGACTTCTTGCATAACCTATCTTATAAAGAGGAATTTGAAGGAAACACGGAACGCAGCACCGGCAGAGTACACTTAGTATGTGAGGATGCGAGTACCGGATTGACGTACAAATTACCTTTAGAAGGAGGTTATGCAAGAAGTCTAGTACAAAATGCCTGAGATTGCCACGCTCCTTACAGTCGCTCGTAATGACGATTTGGTGTCCATGCAATAATACCTTGCGGGAATGACATAGAACGAGCTATACAACATTACTTACCTATACAGAAATTTTTAAAGATCTCGCCTAGTGTTTCTTCTACGTTGATAACACCCGTAATTGCACCGATGCAGCGTGCCGTCATTCTAATATCTTCAGTTGCTAGGACTAAATCATTATCTAAGCTAAAAGCCATTAAATGTGAGAGAGCTTGTTTTAAATAATGACGATGACGCTGATTTGTTATATAAGGAGTTTCGGTAAATCCTGCTATATTTTCGGCAATATTTTCAATATTTTTTAATATACTTGAAAGAGCAATATTATTTTTTACTGAAACTCTTAAGCACTTATATTTATTTTCAATAGAAAAGATTTTACTAGCTTCGATTAAATCGATTTTATTAATTATTGTGATAGTATTTTTATCAATTAAATTAATAATATCTTCATTTATAGAGGAGTCTAATTTTTCAGCATCAAACATTATAATTTTAATATCCGCTGTTTTAGCCGAATTAATAGCTCGTTTTATACCTTCTTGCTCGATAATGTCACTACTTTCTTCTCTTATACCTGCTGTATCCTGTAAAATAATAGGATAGCCGCCAATGTCTAAATGCCCCTCAATTATATCTCTAGTAGTTCCTGCGATATTTGAGACAATCGCTATATCTCTCTGCATTAAAAAATTTAGTAAGCTAGACTTACCAACATTTGGTGGACCGATAATTGCAAGCTTAAGACCGCTATTTAGTAATTCTCCCCGTCTATTATCGTTAAGATAATTAGATATTTCATTTACAAGGTTTTTATGAGTGTTATTAACGTCATTAAGGACGCTATCCGGTATATCTTCATCAGGGAAATCTATATAAGCTTCAAGCAGAGAGATAATTTTTAAAAGCTGACTACGCCAGTTATTATATAATTCTTCAAGTCCGCCGCTTGCTTGTTTAATTGCTTGTCTATGCTGCATAATGGTTTCGGCATTAATTAGATCAGCTATCCCCTCTGCTGCCGTTAAATCGAATTTGTTATTTAAAAAAGCTCTTTTGGTAAATTCTCCTGCTTCTGCCAAACGAGTATCAGCTATATTTAACAATGCATTAATAAGCATTATAGAAATAGCTTTACTACCGTGCGTATGAATCTCAACTACGTCTTCACCGGTAAAACTACCTGGTGATTTAAAATAAACAACCATAGCATTATCAATTAGCTCCTTAGTTTCAGGGACTGTAATTTGTTGATAATACATTAATCTCGATTTAAAGTCCTTTCTACCGGTAAGTAGTTGTAACACTTCTAAGCTTTTAGGACCGGAAATCCTAAAAACCGCTACGCCTGCTTTACCGAATGCAGAGCTTTGTGCAAATATCGTTTCCACTTATTTTCTATGCCTCTTGCTTAAGTTATTTTATATAATATAATAACAAAAGAAATAATCATATTATTATTACTTGAGAAAATCATGACCCCAAAAACAACCTCTTTAAATTTTAGTCGTTTAAATTGTCAAATTCCGAATTATAAAACTAAAATTCTAGAACTTAGCAAGGAACGTGAATCAAGTTCCATATATATAGATTTTGTTCAGAAGTTTTTAAATTATATTCCGATAGATTATGATTTTGAGAATAGAGAAAAATTATTTAAAAATTTTGCAGATGAAGCCTTTAAGTTTTTTAAGCAAAGGGTAGAAAGAGCAAGAAAAATAGCAATAACAAAGGCAGTTATCGAAAATGATCCGGCAATAAATGTCTTGATATTACTTGATAATAAGCCGCATATTGTTGATTTTATCATATGTCTGCTTAAAAACATGAATTTGCAAACTAAGTTTTTACTCCATCCGGTAATAAACTGTGTCCGAAATAGTAAAGGAGAATTAGAAAAAATATTAGAAAATTCTGTGTCGGATGAAAAATCAGAATCGATACTACATTTAACCATTTTAGGAAATTTTGATAATAAAACTGCTACATTTTTAACTGAGGCTATAAATGAAAGATTAGCAGAGTTAGAGCAAAGCTATAGCCATTTACCGCAATTACTCACAAAATTACAAGATTTATCTGAAAATATAATCGATAATGATAAATTAAATTTTGAAGAGGCTAAAGAATTCTTAAATTGGTTACAAAACGATAATTTGGTTTTATTAGGGACTCTTGATTTTGAGGTAAAATCTTTAAAATTAAGCAATGAAATAGGAGCAGCAAAAATATGGCAAGAAGTAAAAGACGAGATTGATGATATTATAAAATGTTCTGCTAATCCTTTATATCAGAATCAATTAATAATACTCGGTAAAATAAATAGTGCGTCGCTTATCCATTCAGATAATTTAATCGACTATATCTTAGTGAAAAAATTTAACTCTTCGGGTGAATATATTTCGGGAAGTATAATTTTCGGCATATATAATTCAAATATGTATTATCATTCAATAAGTAATATTCCAATCCTACGACAAAAATTTAATTTTGTAATTGAGAAAGCCGGTTTTGCATTATCCGGTTATAATGCCGATAAGTTAAGAATTTTAATGGAGTCGTTACCGAGAGAAGCTTTAATACAAATTGATCAAGGCGATTTATATTGTATGTGTTTACATATGCTCTCAAGTATGATGAGTAAGAAGCTTAAATTATTTATTCAATATGATTGGTCGAGTTCTTTTCTTAATATCATAATTTTTCTGCCACGAGAACGTTTAACGGCTGAAATACATAATATGATAGATTGTTATTTAGCGGAAAAATTCGGCAGTAAAATTTTATCCAACTATATCACCGAAGTAGTCGGTAATTTTTCTTATCTTTTTGTAACGCTTGAAGCACAAGGGGAACATAAAATAAATTTTGAAGCAGAAATAATACAGCAAGATTTAGATCGTATCTCTACACGTTGGAGTGAAGATTTTTATTTTAAGCTTTCTAAAAAATTCGGCGAATATCAAGCAGGTATTAATTTAAAGCTTTTTGATAATGTTTTTCCGGCAGACTATAGGCAAAAATTTTCTCCAGAGATAGCTTTAGTAGATATTGAATATTTAACGGAAGCAAGCAAGTCACAAGAATGTATGTTTAATCTAGTTTCTGTAAATGAAATGGAATTTTACTTAAAAATATATAGTCCAAAAGTAAAACTTGCCCTTTCTAACATATTGCCGCCAATCGAAAATTTAGGTTTTAAAGCAATTGATGAACAAACTTTTGCAATTAAGGAGGCTTTGGGAATCAAAGAAAGCTGGATATATAATTTTATCTTAACTTCTATTGTACCTGTAAAGGATAATATTACCGAATTAAAAATAAATGTTGAAGAAGCTTTAGATAAAATGGCACTTGGGATGCTTGCTAATGATTCTTTAAGTAAATTAATAGTACTTGCCGGTTTTAATTGGAAGCAAGTTAAACTCGTCAAAGCTTTAACAAGATATTTACATCAAACAGGATTTAGTTACGGTAAAGGTTATGTACAGTTAACGTTACTTAAACATCCCGAATATACAAAAATGTTGGTAAATCTATTTGATATAAAATTCAATCCTAAATACTCCAATGATAGAAATCTTTCTAAACCAGCTTATAGAGAGGAATTTAAAGGAGACACGGAAGCACTTGCCGCCGCAGCGTACAAAGAAGTACGTGAGGATGCGAGTACCGGATCGACGTCTAAATTACCTCTAGAAGCGAAGCTTGGGAAGATGTCTAATAATTGTGACGTAATTAAAGACAAACTAAATAACTACTTAGTAACCGTTGAGATGAGTAGTGAAGATAAAGTACTACGTAATATGCTTGGTATAGTTAATGCTATTACTAGAACAAATTACTATCAACCACATAAACATATTTTTTCATTTAAGTTTGATTCTTCAAAAGTACCGGATTTACCTAAACCTGTTCCGTTTGCCGAAGCATTTGTTTATTCTAGAAATTTTGAAGCTGTTCATTTAAGAGGCGGTCCCGTATCGCGCGGGGGGCTTAGATGGTCGGATAGAGCAGAAGATTATAGGCTTGAAGTCCTTGGGCTTATGAAAGCACAAATGACGAAGAATTCCGTTATTGTCCCTGTCGGTTCTAAAGGCGGCTTTTATGTTCATTTTACTGAGGAAGGGCTTACTCGTGATGAATATATGGAAAAAGTGGTAGAATGCTATAAGAATTTCCTGAGAGGTTTATTAGACATAACCGATAATATCATTGACGGTAAAGTAGTACATCCGAAAGAGGTTATTATTTATGATAAAGAAGATCCTTATTTAGTGGTTGCTGCCGATAAAGGTACAGCTTCATTTTCGGATTATGCTAATAGTGTGGCAAGAGAATATAATTACTGGCTTGATGATGCTTTTGCTTCTGGTGGTTCTGCAGGTTACGATCATAAAAAAATGGCTATTACTTCCAAAGGAGCTTGGATTTCCGTAACTAATCACTTTAAAACTTTAGGGTTAGATGTCCAAAAAGACCCTATTACCGTCGTAGGTATAGGAGATATGTCGGGAGACGTGTTCGGTAACGGTATGCTAAGATCAGAGACTATTAAGTTAGTCGCCGCCTTTAATCATAAACATATATTTATTGATCCTACTCCTGATCCTTTATCAAGTTTTAATGAGCGTTTGCGTTTATTTAATTTAAAGGGTTCTAATTGGTCCGATTATGATTCTAAGCTGATTTCTAAAGGAGGCAAAGTATTTGAACGCAGTAGTAAATTAATAAAATTATCACCGGAAATTAAAAAATTACTTGATATAAATGATAATGAGATGTCACCGGAAGAATTAATTAAAGCTATTTTAAAAGCAGATGTTGATTTATTGTGGAATGGCGGAATAGGCACTTATATCAAAGCTAAAACGGAAAATAATTTAGAAATCGGTGATAAAGCAAATGATAACCTTAGATGTAACGGTGAAGAAATTAGAGCAAAGGTTATAGCAGAAGGCGGTAATGTCGGTGTATCACAGAGAGGTAGAGTTGAATATGCTAAAAAAGGCGGACGCATAAATGCCGACTTTATTGATAATTCAGCAGGTGTTGATTGCTCTGATCATGAAGTAAATATCAAGATTGCTTTAAGTAGTGCGGTAACCTCAGGAAAAATTACTTTAGAAGAACGTAATAAACTTCTAAACGATATGACAAAGCAAGTTGAAGAGTTAGTATTGCTTGATAATTATAAGCAAACCGAAGCAATAACAATTATGCAACTATCTCCTACTTTAACCGTTAATATACTTAGTCAATTCATAGATATTTTAGAAGAAGAAAAAGTATTAGAGCGGGAAAATGAATTCTTGCCTAGTGCAGAAGAATTGAATAGAAGAGCTATTAG
>NZ_RAQN01000012.1:0-33632 GCF_003664375.1 Candidatus Rickettsia colombianensi | reverse complement strand
ATGATGGGCTGGGACGGTTTTTTCATCTTTACTATAATTTTAGCCTTGCCTGCTTTATTTATATTAATGTATCTTAATAAAAGGGTTAATGTGTAGTAATATTTGTTGTATTAGGCAAAAAAGTAAGCTGTCATACCGTGGCTTGACCACGGTATCTAGAAATATAACTAAAAATACTAATTATTAGTATTTGGATCCCGCAATCAAGTCGCGGGATGACACAGTATTTCACTTGATTTAATTTGAATAATATTTTATTTATTTAAAATGTTTAGTAAATTTTTATTACCTTATATTTTTATTGCAACATTTTTCTTTGCTCCCATAAGCGAAGCGAAGAAAGCTGTGAAAAATACACCTAAACCTCCTGTTCAAACTAGTTTAGTAATTGATGCAAAAAGCGGTAAAGTGTTGCAGGCCCATAATTCACAAATTCGGATTTATCCCGCTTCTTTAACTAAGCTAATGACTCTATACTTAATGTTTGAATCAATTGAAGCCGGTAAATTGCCTTTAGATAAAAAATTACTTGTATCAGCAAAAGCTTCAAAAATGCCGCCTTGTAAGTTGGGTTTAAAAGCAGGGGAAACTATAACCGTTCGAGAGGCAATTAATGGGTTAATCATAAAATCCGCTAATGATGCTGCTGTAACGGTTGCTGAGAATATGAAAGGTTCAGAGAAAGCTTTTGTTCATTTAATGAATGTTAAAGCTAAACAGCTCGGTATGAAGAATACCTATTTTAAAAATGCTTCAGGTTGGCATGACCCATTGCAGCAAACTACCGCAAGAGATATGGCTAAACTTGCTATGTCCCTGAAAAGAGATTATCCAAAATATTATCCGTTATTTGCTAAAACCAGTTTTGTATTTCGTGGAAACATAGTAAACGGACATAATAGAGTTACTAAAAATTATCAAGGTGCAGAAGGCATGAAAACAGGTTTTCATACACCGGCAGGTTATAATTTAGTAACTACCGCTTCTAGGAACGGTAAATCATTGATTGCCGTTGTTACAGGAGGCAAAAGTGCCGCATCTCGTGATCAAAAAATGATAGGGCTACTAGATCAGCATTTTAATATTAAGCCTATAGTCCCTAAACCTTCAATCAAGCTTGCCTCTAATAATAAATCTACTACAAAAGCTAAATCAAAAATAATAAAGAAAAAGAATATACGTAGTTGATATGCATCGTCTGCGAGCGGGTATTGTTGCATGGCTCGGAAAGCACGTTCGGTGTCATACCGTGGCTTGTCCACGTGACACTGAACGTGCTTTCCGAGCCATGCAACAACGCCTACGACTACTCACAATGACGATTTAATATTCACTCATCTTTTAAGGATTTACGGCTAGCTTATATTTCAGATTTACAAGTTTTATATGACAATTAACGCTACATTTATTGTTTTTTGTAACTTTAGTAGATGAAGATTTTTTAGCTAAAGTTTTACTTTGTGGTTTTTTTAGATTAATATTTTTTAGAAATTTCTCAGTTTCATTAGGTAAATATTCTATTTTTACTTTAGTTATACCTTGATTTTTAAATGCTAAAATTTCAGCCGCCTTTTGAGAAACATCTATTATACGATTTTTCTTAAAAGGACCTCTATCATTAACCATTAAAATTACTGATTTATTATTGGCTCTGTTGGTAACTTTAACTAAGCAAGGAAGCGGAAGAGTTTTATGTGCGGCAGTTAATAAATTTCTATTAAATCTATCACCGTTAGCTGTTTTTTTACCATGAAAACCGTCTTTACGTCCACCGTACCATGAGGCATAACCTGTTTCGGTAAAAGATTTAGGGTTGTGAGGTTTGTAAGTCTTTCCTTTTATTTTATAATTTTTTCCAACTTTATAATGTCCTTTATAAGTTAGATTATGAGGATCCTCTTTTGATAATTCTTTGTATGAATATTTACTGGAATAAGGTAATCTTTTTGAAGTATTACAACCGCTTAGACCAAAACAAAAAATTAACAAAAGTAATAGACCCCTTGCATAACTTGCTCTTAAAGGTAATTTGTACGTCAATCCGGTACTCGCATCCTCACGTGGCATTGTTGCGTGGATCAATTTTACCTCTGTCATCCCGTGGCTTGACAGAGTGGATTTTACTGGTCTACGTAACAAAGCCTCCTCACGTACTAAAGTGTACGCTGCGGTGCTGCGTTCCGTGTTTCCTTCAAATTCCTCTTTATTAGCTTCGTTCTGCAAGAGGTCTAATTTGAATTTATGATTCTTCACTATTATCATTATTTGTGTTAAAGTGATTCATTATTTTAGCGTAACACACAACTTTTTCAACACCTTTTATTTTTGATGCAATAGAAGCAAGCTTTTCTAGCTCTTCTTCTGATCTTGCAACTCCAAATAAATAAACAATATTATCTATAGTTAGAATAGTATAATTAGCAAATTTAATGTCTTTTCTGACTAAGTTTTTAGCTTTAATTTGCGTGGTTATCATACTATCTTTAGTATATTGGGCTAAGTCAAAATGATTACTGTTTTTATTTACTTTTAACTCATTAATAACTTCTTTTACGCCTTTTTGATTCCAAGCAATTTCTACGGCTTTTAACGCATCAGATTCTTTTTGAATATTTCCTGTTAATAATACTCTTCCTTGTGATACTTCGACCTTTATTTTAGTACCTAAATCTCTAAAATTATTTTTTACTAAATCAGCTTTAATACCGGCAGAAATCCTTGAATCATTTAATGTTTCAGACATTGGTTGATCTTTTGAAGCAACAATGCTGGTAGTGGCTGCTGCGGTAAAAATGGCAGGTAAACAAGCAGATAGACTAAAAGAAAGAGCTATAAAAATTAGAACTCGTAATATCATAACAATAGTACCCTACAATTTTTAAAAAGATTGTATTTGTTCAAGAATTAACTGTTTGTTTATGTCATTCCCTATAGTACCGGGCCTTGTTGCATGGATCGAAAAACCTACTCGATGTCATTCCCACGCAACAGTGCCACGTGGGAATGACATCGAGTAAAAATGGTAAGGTATATATATCATATCTTACTATCCGGTAATTTATTCTTTAATAAAAGAGGTAATTGCAGTAAAATAAAAACAAAAGTAACAGGTATTACGCCGAATACTTTGAATTTTACCCATGTTTCATCTGAGAAATTACGCCAAACTATTTCATTAACTACAGCCATAAAAAAGAAAAAAGCCGCCGTTCTATAGCTTAAAGTTATCCAGCTTTCTTCTTTAAGACGTACTATACTCTCTAAAGCATATTTGATAAAGGGATTTTTTCTTATACCGCTCATGAGAAATATTATTCCAAAAATAACATATAATATAGTAGGTTTGATTTTTATATACGTTGAATCGCCGCTAACTAAAGTAATGCTTCCCGAAACTAATAAAACAGTCGTAGAAATAATAGAAAGCTTGGATACTTTCTTATCTATAACATAACAAAGGGTAATACAAATAACAGAGGTAATAAGCATATAAAGAGTAGCGTTTTGTATACCGCCTCCATAAAAAAAGCCCGCAAAAAATGCTATTACCGGACCGATTTCTGATAAAAGTTTTAACATATTTAATTTAATTGTTCTTTTTGATTAAATTAATTTAATTCATTTTTTTGTACTGATATTAAGGTATTTTTTGAATATCTTAATTTTATTTGTATGAAAATATTTATCAGTAATATAATAGTAAAATAGGCAAGTACTTGTAGCCCGTTAGGTCTTGCAATATAACCGGTAACAATATGTAAGATTTTACCTATCATACTTCTATCTGCTACTAACCATGAACTATCCCAAAGTTGATCGGATAAAAACATAACTAGACCGGAAGAGGTTAAAATACCTGCAGCACTTGCTGCAAATCCGCCTGCTATTAGCATTAATAATACGGTAGAGATTTTAAAAATATATTTTTGATTAGCAATCTTAATTAAACCGAAATATATTACTAAACCAAGTAAGAAACCACTTGTAGCACCTATTATCACTCCTTGCAAGTAAATACTGCTTGGTATTGTTTCAACTGAAGATATGCTATATACTAAAATAATAATTTCTACACCTTCTCGTAATATGGTAGTGGCAACTAAAAAAACCAACATGAAATAACTGGCATTACCTTCATGAATTTTTACCGATAAGTCGTTTATATGTTGCTTTACTTTTATACTGTAACCTTGCATCCATATTATTGTCCAGCTAATCAGAATTGTTATTAGTATCATAATTCCGGAATTGAATAACTCGTCGCCTACTCCGCCAAAAGATAAAGATAATTTACGTGTAAAAAATGCAAAAATTGAAGCAAATACTACTCCAAGCATTACTCCGGCAATAATATAAAAACGAGATTTTTCTATTTGTTTTGTTACGGCGAGTATTACACCAAGTAATAAAGATATTTCTAAACATTCACGAAACACTACTAAAGCAATTTTAAACATATTTTTTATCTAATCATTAACAATTATAAAACCCTGAGCCGTATCTTGATGAAAATCTCCAAAAAATTCATATTTTCCGGACTTGAGAGGTGCAAGTATAATATTTATTGACTCATTTGGCATAACTATTTTTTCACGATGTAAATCATGACTTTCAAATTCTTCTACCGTATCATCTTCATTATGAACAATTAACCTTATCTTAGTAGATTTTGGTACTTCAACTATATTCGGAACAAATTTATGATCTTTTATAGCTATCTTTACTTCTAATATATTATCATTTGTTTTATTATCGGAACTCTTATTTGTAGAGATATAAATGATTGTTGCTAGAAATATTAAACCTACTATTATAATAATATGTTTGTTTTTTTTAATAATTTCCATACTAAACTCCTAGCTTAATTAAAGTTTAAAGTAAGATTCTTATATACTCGTTTTATTTGAGTTTTAACAAAATTTATCCTGCAATTTTTATTAATGCTATAAGATATACAATTATTATCATTATGACAAGGATAGATAATAAAATATAATTTTTTTGTTTTTTGTTAGCCCTATTTTGAAACTCTACTTCTAGAGGTAATTTATGCGTCAATCCGGTACTTGCATCCTCACGTACTTCTTTGTACGCTGCGGTGCTGCGTTCCATGGTTCCTTTAAATTCCTCTCTATAAGCGAGTTTCAAAATAGGGCTAATATCCGATATTTTATTTTGTTTCATATTTATTTAAAATCGTTAATTTCAAGTAAAAGATATTCATTTATCGGTAATGATTCATGAGAAATAATTTTATTTATATTAGAACCTAAGGCTTTAAATGTTTTGCCTTCAGCAATAACACTGCGTGTTCCAACCGTTACTTTACCTTGCAAGGCATAAGAAAAAATTAAAGGATATGTAATATCGCCGATTTTCATATCTATTCGTTGTCCTTTTTCTTTAGAATCATATAATATTTTACCGTTTGATAATCGAGTAATTTTAGCATTAAAGCTTACTTTTTCACCACATAATAAAGGAACACGATAAGCTATCTCATCATCATAAATTTTCACTTCATTATTTTTAACAAAATTTTGCGGTAATATGGATTTTAAAATTACATTAACTTTATAATTATAAGCATCATCGAAGATAATATTATTACTATTATTAACGGTGTATTTTGCTGGAATAATAGCTTCTCGTGCTTCTCCTACCATCATACCGATTATTACATTATCTAAGCCAAGCATTATAGGAGCAGAGCCTAAAGTAAAAGTCTTAGTATCTTCAGATATTAAAGTATTATTCATATCTGATATTTGATAAAATACGGTAACTACATGTCCGCAAGAAGCGGGACCGATATTACCGCTACCGAGCGTATTAATTTTGAACAGTGTTTTTACTAAATCCTTACGTACTTCAATAGTGTAATCATTAGGATTGATAGGTCCATTTAACGGTTGTAAAATATTTTCAAAGAATGCTTTCCCTTCTTCGGTTTTAAGAGCATTTATTACTATTTTTGAAACCGTACGTTCAAATAAATTACCGTTTAATGAAATAGGGGGTTCATTATTTATACTAGTTTGGTTTTCATCGGTAGATGAATTATTTGAAGCCGTTTGCTCTACAGTTGTAGGATTATTGTTGTCGGGAGATATTTTTAACTTTACTATATTGTAAAGTATTAGAATTACAATTATTAAAGATAAAAATTTTTGCATATATACTCGTTTAATTTGAAAAATTGGCTACGTCGTATTACTATAACAATCAATTACTTAATAATCAAATGAGAATAAAAATAATTTGATTAATAAAAATAATTGATTTAAATTTAGATGCAGAATTTTATAAATATAGTGGTGAAAAGTGAAAAAATTTATATTTTGTTTTTTATGTTTATGGACATTAAACATATTTGCTGCTTCTAAAACTTACCCTAATAAGCTTAATCATTGTAAAGTTACTAGAAATATATTTAATGATTATGAACCGAAAGTTTTTGAGACTACTAATAATTTATTACGTAAAACAGGAAGATTATCAAAATTTTACGGTGAAAGGATATTAATTAAAGGAAAAATATTGGATCAAAATTGTGTGCCGGTTGCAGATGCTAAAGTTTATTTATGGCAAGCAGGAAGCGGAGGTAAATATCCTTACGAACCTTTAAAAACTAGAGTTGATAAAAGAAGATTTGCAAGTAAAAGCGATTCAAGCTTTACCGGTTCCGGTATTGCTACTACTAATAATAAAGGAGAATATTACTTCATTAGTATGTTACCTTATAAATCTTCTCATTATTTAAGAAGTGCAAATATAAGAATAGAGCATCCTAGCCTTACGACTCTCGAAACACGCTTAGATTTATCTGATAAAAATATGTGTGATAATGAATGCGGTGAAGTAAATCCGATATTAATCGAACCGCAGGAAAATATGCCGTCTTATTGTTTTGACTTAGTTTTACAAGGTACGACGCTTAAGAGGTATTGATACAGTACGTCATTGCGAGGAAAATTATGAAGTAATTTGACGAAGCAATCTCAGGATATTTGACGAGATTGTCACGCAGTCTACAACTGCTCGCAATGACGTTTTGCCTCTTTCTGCGGTGCTTCTAAAGGCTTTTTTATACCACAACTACATAATGTAAGTGCTAATACGAATAAATAAAATGTCTTCATTACTATAAATTATTATATGACCTTAAGAAATTATAATAAATATCTTATATATATTATAGTATTTTTATTATCTATAACAATCTTTATTCCTAAAATTTATGCTAAGCATCAGGATAAATTAGAATTTTTAAGAGGTTCAAGCGTTCCTGATAATATAATTTTTTTTGATGAAGAAAAAAATCAATATTCTCTTGATCAGTTTGAAGGAAAGACTGTATTGTTAGTGTTTTGGGCTACTTGGAGTGCTCCTTGTGTCAAAGAAATGCCTGACCTTGATATGTTGCAAAAAGATTTTAGGAAATTACCTTTTTCAGTAATTCCGATTTCAGAAGATTATCAAGACATAAAAGTTGTTAAAGAATATTTTAAAAGCTATCAAATAAGATATTTGCCGATTTATCATGATTATAGAAATGAATTATTTAAAGCCTTAGGGGTTGTTAGTTTACCGACTAGTATATTAATAGACCCAAACGGCAAAATAGTAACTAGCTTTGTCGGCAATACAAATTGGTATCACGAAAAAGTTAGAGATACTATTTTATCTGCCATTCCCGGAAATTATTCTGAACCTAAAAATAGTTATAACGAGCAATCTCTGAATAAACCGGCTAAGCCTTTGCCGCCGATAAAAAAGGATATAATTAAGGAAAGTACAGCACAAATTAAAAATGAGTAAAATTAATGAATGAAGTGAATAAATCAACTATGGCGAATGCAGAATTTGATCAGATAATAACCAAACGGCAGATAAGTAAATTAGACCAATTAGTTGCTTCGGTTTTTGGTGATTCTAAAGAGGTGATTGCCGTTTTACGCCTTAGCGGCGTTATCGGTAAAGTAAGTACTATGCAATCGGGACTTACGTTAGAATCATTAAATGAACTAATAGAAAAGGCTTTTAAAATAAAGAAATTAAAAGCGTTATGTTTAATTATTAATTCTCCCGGTGGATCTCCAGTACAATCTGAACTTATTGCGAAACGTATTCGTGACCTTGCTAAAGAAAATAAAATAAAAATTTATAGTTTTATTGAAGATATGGCGGCTTCAGGCGGGTATTGGCTTGCTTGCAGTGGAGACCGTATATATGCTTCTTATAGCTCAGTTATAGGTAGTATCGGAGTAGTGTCAAGCGGATTCGGTTTTCATGAAGCGATTAATAAACTTGGAATAGAGAGAAGAGTTTATACGGAAGGAAAGAATAAAGCAATTTTGGATCCGTTTAAACCTATTAATAAAGATGACCTTAAAATTATTAAAGATTTGCAAAAGCAGGTTTACGAGCATTTTATAGAATATGTAAAAACAAGAAGGGTAGGGAAGTTAACACAGCAGGACGAGATTTTATTTAACGGTGAATTTTGGGCAGGACAAACGGCTCTTGATTACGGTTTAATTGATGGCATAGGTGATATGTATAGCGTAATGAAAGAAAAATTCGGCGATAACATAAAGTTTCAATATCTGTGTGCTAAGCAGCCTTGGCTTAAAAAGAAACTCGGTATGTCAAGTAAAATATTGGCAGATCATTTTGCTAATTCTTTAATTGATGCAGTTGAAAATAAAATTATTAACGATAAATTTGATATGAAATAATATGACAATAACACAAGTTAAAATTAAAAAACTAGAAAATTTTTCCGGCAGTCTGCCGGAATATGCTACAGAGCATAGTGTGGGGATGGATTTAATAGCCGCAAACGAACAACCTATAACAATAAAAGTAGGCGAAATACAGCTAATTCCAACAGGCATCGCTATAGCACTACCGGATTCGTTTGAAGCACAGATAAGACCTCGTTCGGGTCTTGCCGTTAAACACGGTATTACGGTTGCTAATTCACCCGGTACTATTGATGCAGATTATCGAGGTGAAATAAAGGTCATTCTTATTAATCTCGGTAAAGAAGATTTCATTATAGAAAAAGGCATGCGAATTGCTCAAATGATAATCGCAAAGTACGAACGTATATTATGGGAAGAAAGTAGCACGCTTGAGGAAACAATGCGTGGTAGCAGTGGCTTTGGTTCTACGGGTGTTTGACAGTTGTCATCCCGTGGCTTGACCACGGGATGACAACTGCAACAAATCATAAAACTTATGAAAATAAAATTATTAATTGCTATATTTCTGTTATTAGCTTTAAAAGTAAATGCTAATTCTGATCCTGTAGATAATGTTAAGCAAGTTTTTACCTATATCGATCAAAAAAATTGGTCGCAAGCTGAAGATTTAGCTCTAGAAGTAAATAGTAAAGTTTTAACAAAAATTGTACTTTCTCAGAAATATTTAGATAATAAATATTCAGATAATAGTTTTGAGCAGGTAATAAGGTTTTTTCGCAATAATCCGGATTGGCCTCAAAATAAGCTGCTTGAAGAAAGAGCGGAAGAATATCTAAGTAATAGTACGAATAAAAAAATAATTTTTGATTGGTTTAATAAACATCCGCCTCGTACCGGCAAAGGTTATAAATTTTATGCAATTGCTGCAAGTAGTTTAATCAAAGATCAGAAAATATTACTACCTATTATTAAGGAGGCTTGGGTATATGCCAATTTCACTCCTGAAGAAGAAAATGCATATTACAATAAGTGGCATAAATATTTAACTGCAAATGATCATTTAGAGCGAATAGAAGAGCATTTATGGAAAAATGATATTAGGTCTGCTGAGCAATCGTTAAAATATGTAGATCAAGGCTATCGTAATTCTTTTAAAGCACAAATTGCTATTATAGGTAAATCACTGAATGCCGAAAAGCTTTTTAGAAGTGTTCCTGAAAAATACTATACTTCCGGTTTATTATATCGTTATTTAGATTCTAAAAAAACACAAAAGCCGACAAAGAAAGTTATTACTTTGTTTAAGAAAGCTAAAAATAACCGTAAACATTTTGCTAAATGGTGTCGTATTCAATCCTATTATGCTCGTGAATTCATCGATTACAAAGATTTTGCTAATAGCTATAGAATGGCAACGCTTCCTTTTGCTACTTGTCCTGAAACTATAAGGGAGCAGGAGTGGCTTGCGGGCTGGCTTTCTTTAAGTTTTTTAAAAAAGCCTGATCAAGCATTAGTGCATTTTAATAAATTTATTAAAGTTGTTAAGACTCCGATTAGTTTGGCACGTGGATTTTATTGGCTCGGTCGTACTTATGAAGCAAAAGGCGATAAGCAAACGGCTAGAAAATTTTACGAGCAGGCAGCCAAATATTCTTTTACCTTTTATGGGCAGGTAGCAAATATTGAATTAAATAGGACAAAGTTAGTTTTACCTCCTATTCCCGTAATAACTTCTGAAGAAAGGAAAACTATAGAAAATAAAGAGATTATTAAAGCAATAAGGTTATTGGTTAAATATAATAAAAACTACTTAGCCATGATATATTCCAAAGCAGTGATTAAAAACACTAAAAATCCTGCAGAAATTCAAATAATTGCGAATATTATTAAAGCAAATAATAATACTAATCATATGGTTGAGGTAGCAAAAATTGCCGCCCAAAATAATGCTTTTATTCCGGATTGTGCTTTTCCAACGCCTTATAATCTAGCAGGTTTGCCTATCCCACCTCATTTAACTTATGGAATAATTAGACAAGAATCGGTTTTTGATCATAAAGCAGTAAGTTATGCAAATGCTATGGGTCTCATGCAACTTATTAAAGGTACTGCTTGTGATACCGCAAGATCTATAAATGTTAAATGTAATGTAGCAGACTTAACTAGAAATCCGGTATATAATATTAAACTTGGTTCGCATCATTTCAAAAAATTATTAGATGATCATAAAGGTTCTTATATTCTATCCATTGCTTCTTACAATGCCGGAAGTCATAATGTAGTAAAATGGATAGATAGGTTTGGTGATCCAAGGGATATAAAAGATACAAGAAAAGTTATTGACTGGATAGAACTTATACCTTATCGAGAAACAAGAGATTACGTTCAAAGAGTACTTGAAAATGTTCAGATTTATCGGGTAATCTTAAATAAGAATAGTAGCTTGTACTTTAAGCGTGATTTACATGCTTGTGATATAGCAAAAAGTTAATTTTAGTGTTTTATTTTGACATATAGTAATAAGTATGATATGGACACTAATTAAAAATATGAATTAAGGAGGAGATTATGAAAAAATTAGAGCAACACTTTAAGAAACAGCGTAATGATACCGATACTCAAGTAAAGAAATATAAAAAAAGATCTTGATGTAATCGGCATTAGATATGACCGTAAATCTACACATGTTGAAGTTCCAAATCATGCTACCGGCGGGTTTGAATATTTTAAATGGGATTGGATGACAAGCACTACGGGTAGTCGGTCATTCAGAAATAGTACAAACATTTAAGAAAATAGTAAGAACTTTAAAAGAAGCTAAACGTAACCCAGCCCAGTAGAAAACTTAGTATCTAACTTGGATGCTAGTACTAAAAATGCACTTGATGTTAATATTAAGAAGCATAATATTACTGTACCGACGCAAGACACTAATAAGGTAGTATCAGAAATATTATCAGGAATGCAAACATGGCTAGATACAAAAAGTCATATCCCTCTAGAACTTAAGCAAAAATTCTTAGAGTTAGGTTCTAATAATTTAGAACTATTTATAAAAGCTGCTTATAACAAATTTAACAATAAGTGGATAGTTAAAGAATTTATTGATAATACTTTTGTACCACCTAGAGAGGAAAGTAACAAATATCTAGCTGATAGTGGTTGTGATTCAGCTGAGCAGCTATGGACTAAAATAGAAAACCTTAGAATAAGTGAAAATTCAACTGATGAATCTGAAGATAATGAAATATCAGAGGCTTCGGCGAATAAACTTGGAGAATAAAGTAAAACTTAATAATGGTACTGAAATTGAAGTTAAGGCTATTCTAAAAGACCTATCTGATAAAGAGTTTGTGAATATGGCTTTAAAAAGAGTTGAACCTAATACTAGTGAACATTGTTACAAAAAGAAATAGCATTACAGCTTGTATATAATAATATACAGGAAGGTCGTGTCGATAAGTCAAGTACTGTTAAGGTAATTAATTCTTTTAGTAATGCACCAACCTTATCAAGTTGGTTTGTAGAATATAGCGACCCTAATATTGAAGAAATAAAAGCTAAAGAAGTAGAACTTACTGGCGGCGCTTCTTATTTAGACTGGTTTTTTAATGTTGTTCTCATTTCTTATGTCATTCTCGTAAGGCATTGCCTGTGTGGATATCAAGTCGTCATTGCGAGTAGCCATTGTTGTGTGGATCGATAAAATCCACTGTGTCACCTCATGGCTTGACCACGGGGTCCATAAAAACAATAAAAAATACTAACAATTCTAGTATGCTTAACTGGATACCGTGGCGGGGCCACGGTATAACACTGAATATATAATTCCATGATTCTTAAAAATATATCTTTACTAATAATATTATTCTTTTCAATATTAGCTTTTTCTGCTGGTCATAGTCTAAAAAATATCCCTATTACTGTTGTTGCTCCGGCAACAGGAGTGGATAATAAAACCTTGTCGGATTTAAAAAATATTAATGGACTAAATTTACAAATTCCTTCTAAGTGTTTTGCTAAAGGTAAGTTATCCTTTCTTGCAAGTAGCGATGAAGTAAGGTTTAATTGCCTGCGGGATGCATTATTTGATAAGTCTGATAATGTAGTATGGAGTTTACGAGGAGGTTACGGCTCTGCTAGAATAATTCCCGATTTACTAAAGCTACCAAAACCAAATAAAGAGAAGTTCTTTATAGGGTATAGCGATGTAACGGCTTTACATCTTTTTCTATCACAAGAATGGGGATGGAAAACTATTCACGGCAGTAATATAGCCGATCTCTTAAAGCCGGAAAAAGATCAAGGTAATTTTACCAAGTTTGCTGAAATATTAAAAGGTAAAGTAAAGCAGGTTACTATAGATAATTTAGTGCCTCTTAACGATATAGCAAAATCAAGTGATCTTGTTAACGGCAAACTAACAGGCGGTAACTTAACTATGGTGCAGACTAGTATCGGTACAAATTGGCAGATAAGAACTAAAGGCAAAATTCTTTTTTTAGAAGATGTGAATATAGTTGCTTTTAGATTAGATCGTGAGCTTTTACACTTAAAGCAAGCAGGGTTATTTGAGGATGTTAAGGCCATAATATTTGGTTCATTTAATAAAAATTCTGAAAGCACAATGTTAGTGCTTCGTAATTTTGCAGATAGTTTAGATGTACCGGTATTTAAAACAAATAGATTCGGTCATGAAAAAATTAACGATCCGATTATTTATAATACAAATAGTAAGATTATTAAAAATAAAGGATTTAAGTTAGTGATGGGGCTATAAACGTTATGCTACCCCGTGGCTTGACTAGGTTTATTGCATGGATACCACCTCGTCATTGCGAGCAGGCTGCGTGGCAATCTCATGAAATAATAACAAACTCCTGAGATTGCTTCGTCAATTGCTATGCAATTTCCTCGCAATGACGATTTTTATAGTTAACTCTACCTCATCAAATGCAAATAATCATTATACTTTGATAAATTCAAATCATAAGAAAAGAACTTATTTGTAATATAATGTTCAAGTAATTTTACTAATCCTGCTTTATGTCTATTTAAAGTCTCGATGCTTAAAGCTATTTCCGTTGTTTGCACATAAGGTTCGGTATTGGTTATTTTTACATAAGCAATAGTGATTTCTTTATTTATACAGCGTCGTTCAGAAAGCTTTAGACAAGATGAATTGACGACTGAGCCTGCGGAGCGTACAAAAGTACGTGAGCAAAGGCGAATGTCAGAAAATTCGCTTGTATCAAGCTTTCTGAACGACGCTGTATAAAATCCGTTTTCTAGTAACATTAAACTTTCTATAATAAGTTGTGGAGAGAGTCCTAGTTCTATTTCTTTTTTAGTTGGGATAGTACCGGTTTTATAATCCAGTATAGTTATATTATTTGATTTACTTATTTCAATTCGGTCAGCTATACCGATTATTTTTATATCTTGATCTGCAATATTTAGCTGTAATTCCCCTTTAGTTTCAAAATAGATTTCTTTGCAGTTTTTTCGGCGTTCTATATCAAATAAAATAAAAGCTTTACTGAAAGCCGTGAGTTTTATTTGCCAAGTTTTTTTTGTGTAGCTTGGTAAAATAGTGCTATATAAAATATGATTACCGATATTTATTAAAGCATTTTGTTTATCAAGCAAATTTAAATTAATATATTGTTTGTCGTAATTTTTAGAATATTCCTCTAAAACTTTATGAATAAAATTACCGAAATCTGATACTTTAGGCTCTTCCCATATATTATCTTTTTTACGTAGTCCAAGAATTTTCTTAGCATAAAAACCGTATGGGTTTCTTATTAATGTTTCTATGTCGGTTACTGATAAGACGGCTGGAAAAAAGGTGCTGCTTGCTACTTTGTCATCCCGCGACTTGATCGCGGGATCCAGAAAAATATTGTTACTTCTATTAATCGTATGGATACCGTGGTCAAGCCACGGTATGACATGTTTAAGTTGCAGTTTCAAAAATAAATTACTCGGCACTAACAACTTCCCATCATATTTTTTAGCATTCAGTATAACTATTTGTTTATTTTGTAGAAATAAATTGAAGTAATCTGAATATAGAGTAGGGGCGATTTCATTGTAATCTATATTTAGTATCTGCAAGGCTTTCTTGCTAAGCCATGGGTGAGCTTTAGCGATAGGTGTCCAGTTTTCATTATTAAAATGCGGTAATATAATTAAGTCGAATTCGCATAATGCTAAATCTTCCGGTGAACCGATAATTATACTAACAGAGTCGGTATTTTTGTAATATTTGATATTAGAAAGTAGAAAAGAGAAAATTTTAGGAAAATCCTTTTTATCCGTTAAATTTATATATTTACCGGATTCCCGCTTTTGCGGGAATGACGTAGAGAGATATGCGGTTAAATTTGTTAAAAATTCAAGTAGTTCTACTCCTCCTTCTTCCTCCCAAATAGTAGGTAAAAGTTTTTCAGCTATTCCTTTAGCCGCTATTAGAATATCTGGTATATTATGCGGGTTATTGGTAAATAAAATATCTATTAAGTTACGGCAATACTCCTTTGTATCCTCGTTATCAAATTGTAATTGCAATAAATATTTCGGCGAGGATATAAAACGGTTTTTATTAGAGAGCATTAACTCTAACTTTTTCACAGCGTCATTCACAAAGCTGGATACAGGCGAATTTTTTGAGTTAAGTCTGTGCTCACGTACTATTGTATGCTGTGCAGACTTACTCTTAAATTCATCCTGTCTGAAGCTTTGTGAATTTAGCTGTCCTATAGGACAATTAATTAAAGGATTTTTAAGTAATAAAAATAGAAGTTTTAAATCAAAATTATTACATAATATTTTAATAATGGAAGTTAGTAATTCGCTGATATTAGTAAGCCTTAAGTCATTACCTAGTAGATCTTCATATTTATCTAAAAAATTACAATATACTCTCTTAAGCTTATTATTATTTGTAATGATTGCAATCCGTTTATCTTTATTACGGCTACATATATAAGCTATTTGTTTAGCTTCTTCATAAATATTTGCGGGTTCTAAATAAGATATACCATTGCTAATCTGTTTGGAGGTGGGGTTATAGTAAATTATGTAATCCTTTAATTCTTCTTCAAATCTTTTTAAAAAAACATTAGGCTTGAATATTCCGGCGAGTATTATTTGCTTATTCCTATTCTTTATCCTTATTATTTCTTCTTGTAATAGCTTTAATTTATAAACTGCTTTAGTTTGTTTTTGAGTAAACGATATTTCTTCTTGCCATCTTAAAAAGCAATATTCTAGAAATTTATAAATCTTTTGCCAATAGTTAGAATTGTTATAGACTTCAATTAATTTTATATCGATATTATTTATTATAAGGTCATTAAACAATTTTCTTAGAATTTCTGCAGCTTTTAACGATTCATTTTTATTAAATGGTAAGTCTTTATATTCTGTAATTATTTTTGATATAATAAGAAGTTCTTCTATTTTAGATACATAATCCGAATCGGTTTTTTTTGAAATAAGAGAATTAAAAGGAATAATGATAGGTAATTTAATTTTATATTTATCGGTTAAAATCTTCTTTAATTCTAGGCATGAGAAATTATTAGGCAATATTATTTGAACTTCTGTACCTTTCCCTAATTTATCAATGATGTACTGAGCAAATATCTCTAAATAAGCCATAAATATTTGTTTTGTGCTTAGTATAACACATTTGTAAAATGAAACAAATATTGTTAAAAATCATAATTCATGATTATTAATTTTTATTAACTATTCTATACAAAAATTATTAATCTAAATTAAGGAGTATGTAATATGTCTAATATAACATATATATTAGGGACAAGAGAGAAAAAGGTCAACATTTAGTTTTAAATAAAGAAATCTTATCTAAGCTATCTAAAGGTAAAATTAAAGGTTTAGTAGCTAAAATTTTTAATAACGATTTATATTTGCTACCTAATGATTCTCATATTACTATTTTAAATGAGGAAGTATATGCACCAATTACTGAATTATTATATATAGTTAGTGGAATTAGTTTATATAAGTACAAGTCTTTTATTAATTCTTTAATATCCTTAAAGGACATAGGTTCTACTCCACCTGTGTTTCACGGTGTTGCAATGTTAGAATCTACTAAAGAAAAAATATTACAAATTATTAAAAGTATTAAGATATTATCTATTTTGGCACATAACCCATCGGAATTATTAAGTTATAAAGATGAAGATATAGTAACTGTAAAAGATTTAGTATTAAAAAGATTTTGCTTTTTAGTAGCAAATAATGAAAAGCTTGAAATATCTAAAGACTCAGAAGCAGAAGCTTTATTAAAGGTTATTAGTTTTAATAATAGCAATTATGATATTTACAATAATTTTAAAAAATACTTAGTAGAAGAATGTAAAACTTAAGAAAATATTAGATACTTTTAGTGATAAAATAAGGAAAATAATTAAATTTGAGGATAAATTAGTATCTAAGTTTTTAGATTGGGGAAAAAATTTCGAAGATAATGTAGATCTATTAACTAATGAAATTGAAAAATTATTAAATCCAAATCTTGAAAATATATTACCTAAAAATGTGTTTTTAAGATCCATTGATAATAAAAAAGAAGAAGAAATTAATAAAAATGATAAGAAGTTACTAGAGAATAATTTGAAATTCTTTACTGCTTCAAGTACATTTCAAGTTCCTGAATATCATTGAAAATTCTATTGCGTATTATAAAAATAACCAAGATGCTCTAGTACCGAATTTAGTATTATTAAAAACTGCAAATGATGAAGTAAAGCTTTCTAAAATAAAAGATATTTTAAATAATCATTATATAAAAGCTAAATCGACAGTGGGAGCTTGTTTGCATGTTATTTTAGATGGGCAGAAATATTTAAAAAGTTTAGAAATAGCAGATTTAGATATAACATTAGACAAACAAAATTTAGTAGATAAATTACCTCTATTAACAGATAAAATGAAAGAAAGCTTACATAGTTCTGAGGTAGAAAATGTTAAAAATATTACTTTATTATGTAAGGAGGTAAAAGACTTTTTAAATATTTCTCCTATTGCCTCTGTATTTGAAGAATATGATAACAACTATCAGACTCTTAAGTCTGATATTGATAAGGCTGAAAAAGTTTTAGGCGAGATAGGTATAGAATGGAGTTTTAGTTAAAGTAAAAAGCTAGGCGGTTATACTGTACTAGCTTTTACGAGTTCTTTAAATAATTCTAAATCTACTCCATTATCGTTAAGATATTCAGGATGCCATTGAACGCCGATAACAAATTTATGTTTAGTTGATTCAATGGCTTCAATGATACCGTCTTCTGCTTTTGCAGATACGATAAGATCGTTACCAAGTTGTTTAACAGCCTGGTGGTGAGTCGAATTAACCATAGTTTGTAGCTGATTATTAGCCATTTTAACAAGTTTAGTATTTGCTTCTATATTAATTGCATGCGAAACTATGTTTTTAGGCGAAGGTTGTGTATGATTAATTACAGTTTCAATATAATCAGGAATATGTTTAATAAGCGTACCCTTAAAAATGACGTTTAATAGCTGCATACCTCGGCATATTCCTAAAACCGGAATATCTTTCTCTAATGCTTTCTTTAAAACTAATATCTCAAAATTATCACGTTCTTCATTGGAAACTACTACATCTTCGGCGTATTCCGGCTCATAAAATTTAGGATGTATGTCCTCATCACCGCCTGGCATTACAACACCGTCAACAAGTTCCAAAAGCTGATTTATTGTATCACTTTGATAAGGTAATAATAGCGGTACACCACCGGCTGCAATAATCGCATCGGTATAGTTTCTTCGCAAGGCGTACCATGGAAAAGCAGCGTAAGTATATTTTGCACAATTTTGAGCTAAATCAGGTGTAACACCTATTATCGGTTTTTTATGCATTTTATTATCGTTTTACTATTTTTCTTTCAGCTATGTCATTCCTCATAGTATCGGACAGTTCATAAAGGTCCCGTCATTGCGAGCCAGCATTTATGCTGGCGTGGCAATCTCAGGAGTTTCTTTTAATATTATCTTATGAGATTGCCGCGTCGTTGCTAACGCAAATCCTCGCAATGACGACTTGGTGTCCACGCAGCAAAGCCACTATTACCCCTCAATATGTGGTGGTGTTTCAAAAGTATGGAATGGCGGTGGTGAGGTAAGTGTCCATTCTAATGTGTCTGCTCCTTCTCCCCAAGGATTGTTTGGACAATTTTTGCTGTACTTTAAAGTATAGAAAACGATAAATACAAAATAAAGAGCAGCAAACATAGAGATACCTGCTCCTATTGACGAAACCATATTCCAGCCGGCGAAAGCCTCAGGGTAGTCTGGTATTCTTCTTGGCATGCCCGCAAGGCCTAAGAAATGCTGCGGGAAGAAAGTTAAATTAACGCCTATAAAGGTAATCCAAAAATGGATTTTGCCTAAAATTTCCGGGTATTGTTTACCGGATATTTTGCCGAACCAATAATAAAAGCCTGCAAATGCTGTAAATAAAGCACCGAGCGACATTGTATAATGGAAATGTGCAACAACATAATATGTATCGTGCAGAACTCTATCAAGTGCCGAATTTGATAGGATTATGCCGGTTACGCCGCCGATCGTGAATAATATAATAAACCCTATAGAGAACAGCATAGGAGTTGGGAAGGTAATTGAGCCACCCCACATAGTTGCTATCCAGCTAAATATTTTAATACCCGTCGGAACTGCTATAATCATTGTTCCGGCAGTGAAATATATAAGTGCATTATAAGAAAGCCCAACAGTAAACATATGGTGAGCCCATACAATAAATCCGACGAAACCGATTATTACCATAGCTCCGACCATACCTTGATAGCCAAATATAGGTTTGCGTGAAAAAGTTGAAATAACCTGACTTACTATACCAAAGCCCGGAAGTATTACGATATATACTTCAGGATGACCGAAAAACCAAAATAAATGCTGAAATAATACGGGATCACCACCGCCGTCCGGTTTAAAGAAATTAGTTCCAAAGTTACGATCGGTAAGTAGCATAGTGATAGCTCCGCCAAGTACCGGCATAGCTAGAATTATTAAAAATGCAGTTACTAATATAGACCAAACGAATAACGGCATTTTGAAAAGCCCCATCCCTGGAGCTCTCATATTAAAGATAGTAACAATTAAATTAATTGATCCGAGGATTGACGATAGACCGGTTAAATGTAAACTGAAAATAGCCATATCGACTGCTGCTCCCGGGTGACCGCTCAAATTACTTAAAGGAGGGTAGAGCGTCCAGCCCGTTCCAGGACCGTCGTCAACAAATGCCGAACCCATAAGCAGGATGAAAGCAGGAACTAGTAGCCAAAAACTGATATTGTTAAGGCGTGGAAATGCCATATCGGGAGCTCCTATTAACAGAGGTACGAAATAGTTACCAAAGCCACCGAACAAAGCCGGCATAATCATAAAGAATACCATAATAACTGCATGTGCCGTGATAAGCACGTTATATAGCTGGAAATCATGATTTAAGAAAGTGCCTCCGGGCATTGCAAGTTCTAACCTAAAAAGCAGTGAGAACAAACCGCCGACAATTCCGGCAAAAACGGCAAATATGATATACATAATGCCGATATCTTTGTGATTAGTAGAAAAAAGCCACCGCCTCCAACCGTGTGGGGTATGGTGGTCATCGTGGTTTAGGTCTTCTGTATTTGTAAGTAAGTGCATAGCAATTGTAATTTTTATTTAAATTAATTTCTTAAAATTTACGTTGATTTTTAAAAACTAGAAACATTAAGTTTAATTTTTTGTCTCTTAAGGTTATTTACATATAATTTTAGCATTTTCTCAAGCTTTATTTGATTCTTTGATTTATTTTTAGTCATTATATACTCTATAATTGACGGAGTCTTTAAGTGAACAGAATAGTATTTTTTCAAAAGTGGAATTATTTGTATGCGTAATTTTGGTATCATAGTTACAATGTTCCCTAATAAAGATCCGTGCATCCATCCATAAATCAGAACCTATAGAAGAATGTTTTAAATATTTTGTGATAAAAGGTAATATAGCTTTAAGTTCCATTTTTTGAAATCTTGCTATTATATAAGTAAGCCCAACAAAAGCAGCACTGTTTATTTCTGTACTTTCATTTTTCTTAAGAAAGTATAAGCAAATTTCTAAAGCTTCTTGGTAATTTAAAGAATTTTGACAAAAGCCTAAAATAAACTCTATTTTTTCTTTCTCATTTTTTAAAGAATTTATTAATGTTTTATCTATAAATATTTTTAATTTTTTATGGCTTAAACATTTCAAATTATTTTTAAAATATTAAATAAACTTTTCTTTCTAATCTTGGTATACAAATAACAATGCTAAATAATGTTAAATTAGTTGCATTTAAAATTTTTTCACTGGTGCTTTTCAAATTTTCAAACAATAAAGGCAATATTAAATCTTCTTTAATATTATAAAATCTTTCAACCAAACGACCTATAGCTTCAACTGCTGTAACTTGTATTAATTCTTCCGGATTTCTTAAATTTTGTGTTAGAATGTCTAGTGCATCGTCATAATCCTTATAATGCCCTACATATATAAGATAATAAAAAGTTTTTTCCTATTCAGGTAGATCAATTACATCCGGTTGATTTCTATATTCTTCCTCACTCATTATCATATAATTAATTAGCAACCAATTTCTGATTCCCGTTATTCTCGGCAACCTTATTTTTATTTGCAACCCAATTGTCAAAATCCTCTTTGCTTACTACTTCTATAGCAATCGGCATGAAGCCGTGATTGATACCGCATAGTTCGGAGCATTGCCCGTAATATACACCTTTCTTGGCAGCTCTTGTCCACGTTTCATTAATTCTTCCAGGCACTGCATCTATTTTAAACCCAAGCGACGGAACGGCAAAACTATGTATTACGTCACCTGCGGTAATGAGAAACCTTACGGTAGCATTTTCAGGGATAACAATTCGATTATCAACATCTAATAATCTTTTTTGGTCAGGTTTTAAATTCTCATCAGAGATCATTACGCTATCAAATTCTAAATTATCATGATCAGGATATATATAATGCCAATACCATTGATAACCTACTACTTTAATAGTTAAATCCGTTTCGGGTATTTTTTCGGCATGACGCAATATTCTAAAAGACGGCACTGCAATAATAACTAAAATTATTATAGGTATTACAGTCCAAATTATTTCTATTAAAACATTATGTGAAAATTTTGCCGGTACGGGATTATTTTTTGCATTAAATCTAATGCATACAAAGCCAAGTAATCCGGCAACGAATAAAACAATAGCTGTTGAGATATAAAGCAGAAAATTATGAAAATGATGTAATTCCTCCATAATCGGACTTGCCGGCGGCTGGAACGTTACTTGCCAAGGTAACGGCTCGGAAGCAAAGCAGCTACTACTAACAATCAAAAAACAAATTAAAGTAATAGACATCTTCCCAAACTTCGTTTCTAGAGGTAATTTATACGTCGATCTGGTACTCGAATCCTCACGTACGCTTGTGTACGTTGCGGTTCGAGGTGAAGTGTCTTCTTTAAATTCCTCTCTAAATCCTCGTTTGGAAAGATGTCTAATAATATTTTTCATAGCACATATAAAATTATTTATATATTAATATAATGTATATACAGTTTTATTAAAGTAAAAATCGATAAATTTTTATAAAAACTACATATTTTTAATAATATTTGAGCTAGAAAGTGTGCCTATATTAGGATGTTGCAGTAAGTCAATAACTTCTATTACTTTCGCATTTATATTTATTTTTGCTTGAATTTGCTTATTTATTAACTGAGGATCGTGCTTTGTTACAGCGATTACAGAAGGACAAATATTTTGCACTAACCGAGCGTAATCATTAAAATCTTTTAGTTTAGGTAATATAAGTACTTTATCAACAAATGTGAAAGAACTTAAAATTTTTGCTCGTTGTAATTGATTATGGATAGGTTGACGTTTTTTATATTTAATAATTGTTTCATCCGGCTCTAAAGCAACGATTAAGTATTTACCGTGTTTTTTAGCTTTGCGTAGAAATTCTATATGACCGTAATGTAATAAATCAAAACAACCGCCTACTAGAACTATTTCACTATTTATAGGACAGTTTTTATTTAAAGAAATATTCTCATAATATTCTATTTTGGGTAATTTGACAGCATTATGGTTAGATGAGCAGGACATAAGATTAATAAAAATTAATAAAAATAGGAAAAGTCTAGGCATAATCTTCATCTATATAAGTTAACGAAAATTAACTTATATAAAAAATTTAGTTTTAAGCAATAAAAAACTAATAAAACAGAAATAAAAAAAAATTTACAATTTTCTATTGTAATTTGTTCGTATATAGTTCATATTATTATTAGTAATGAAAAATTGATTCAAATATCTTCAGAGCAATTTTAATGAATGATACTGCACTATCTTATGATTTTAATGGCATATTACCATCATCGTTTATTAGTGCACGTCTCAGGAAAATCCTCACCTCTGCCTCCTTATTATTATTTATAGCATTAGTTATTTTTGTCTCTTTTGCTGTTAATAATTATGTTAACGACACTTTATCCATAACTTTAGTACAACCTGATAGTAGTGAAGAAGAAACAATTTCCTTTAAAGAAGTAGTAGTAAAAAAAGGCGATACTATAAAGTCAATTTTGATAGAACAAAATATCCCTAAAAATGAAATAGAAAAAATTGTAAGTTTAGTAAAAGAAGGTAAATTATCTTCTGCTCTTAAAATAGGGCAGCAAATTACTTTTGAATATGAAACAAAAATTACTGAAAACGAAAACGAAGATGAAGATTTAACCTCAGAGGTAACATTCTTAAATAAAATCGTTATAATTATCGATAAGCTAAAAACTATTGAAGTAATTAGAGAAGGTGATAATTTTAAAGTTGAAGAAATTGTAGTACCTTTAAGTAAAAAAGTTGCCAAATCGTCGGTAATTATTGAATCAAATTTTATGTCAGCCCTTAAAAAACTGGGCTTATCGAATAATAGTATAATAGAGCTGATTAATGCTTATGCTTATCAAATCGATTTCCAGCGTCAAATAAAAAGCGGTGATACCGCAACCGTAATAACGGAAAAATACGTAACGGAAGACGGTAAATTTTCCCACCACGGTAAAATTCTATATGTTTCATTAAATCTTTCAGGGAAAAAATATAATATATATCGTTATTCCCATGACAATAACGCAAATAATCATGCATTTTTTTCCGAAGATGGTAAAAGCGTAAAAAGAAGCTTACTTAAAACTCCGCTAAAAGTTATAAAAGTTTCTTCACATTACGGTAATAGAAAGCATCCGATACTCGGTTATACTAAAATGCATAAGGGAGTTGACTTTGCAGCTCCAACCGGTACGCCTATATATTCCGCAGGAAACGGAGTTATAACGGAAATAGGTTGGAAGTCGGGTTATGGAAAATTTATTCAGGTAAAACATAGCGGTACGCTATCTACTGCTTATGCTCATGCTTCAAATTTTGCAAAAAATTTAAAAGTGGGAAGTATCGTAAAACAAGGACAAATCATCGCATATGTCGGAAGTACCGGCAGAGCTACAGGTCCACATTTACATTATGAAGTTAAAATTGACGGCAAACATGTTAATCCTATGTCAGTTAAAACAACACCAGGTATAGAATTAAACGGAAAAAATTTAGAGAAATTTAAACAATTTAAAAAAGAAATAAAAACTTTAAATGTTAAGCTTGATAAGGAATTACAAGTAGAGAAAGCAGCCACAGTTTCATTGTAGGATAGTCGTCATTGCGAGCAGTCGTAGGCTGCGTGGCAATCTTATGAAATAATAACAAACTCCTGAGATTGCTTCGTCAATTACTTCGTAATTTTCTTGCAATGACGATTAGGTATCCACGCAAAAATATTCACAAAACATCTATGTCCCTACTCCTAAAAAAATTATATCTAACATTCGCTCGTAGTAGTCGTATAATAATAACCTTAGTGATTATTGATCAGTTAAGTAAATGGTGGTTTATTGATAATTTGAGATGGAAGCCGGGCTTAATGCTTAAGGTTACTTCTTTCTTAAATATGGTTTATACTTGGAATTACGGTATTAGCTTTGGTCTAATGCGTGAATATTATCAATATAGCAATGCTATTTTCTTAATAACGAACACGATTATTGTCTGTTATTTATATTATTTGATGATACGTTCAAAAACGATCGGAAGCTTTGCCGGTTATAGCTTTGTAATCGGCGGATCTGTTGGTAATCTAATTGATAGATTTTTTAGAGGAGCAGTTTTTGACTTCATCCATTTTCATTATCAGAATTATAGCTTTCCCGTATTTAATTTAGCTGATTGCTTTATTACAATAGGAGTAATTATCTTAATAGAAGATTATTATAGTACTAAAAAAGTTATTGAAGAAAAGGCTAAAGGGAATTATGATAATGCTCAAATTGAAGCTATGGCTGAAAAAATTCGTAATACCGATAAGGGTGGTAACGATAAAATAGACTCCTTGCAAAATTAAACTTATAGATAGGAATTTGAAGGAAACACGGAACGCAGCACCGTAGCGTAGTAAGACCTACGTGAGGATTCGATACCGGATTTACAAATTACCTCTAGAAGTTCATTTTGCAAGGAGTCTATTTTAATTTTAATTTATAGGTGTTTAAGTGAAAAAGATTTTTTTATTATTTACTGTTTTATTCATTACTTCTGCTTGTAGTAAAAAGTTAAAAGAAACCGTAGGTATATCAACAGCCGGACCTAATGAGTATCAAGTACAGCGTGCTAAAGCACTAGAAGTTCCGCCTCATTATTATTTACCTGATCCTGGGAATAGTAAACCAACTTATAATAATATAAAAGGACAAGGTGAATTTAATGAAGGTGAACAAGCATTAATGCAGGACATGGATTAAGGTTCTGAGTCATGTCATCCCGTGGTTTGTTTATAGTGGACAGTTTTTAAAAAGACTTCGATGTCATTCCCGCGAAGGCGGGAATCCAGCAAAACCTATAAAAAACAAGTTTTTTATAGGTTTATTTTATCACATATATAAATTTTGTATCAATATTAAGGTTATTTTTTCTAGATTCCCGCTTTCGCGGGAATGACATATAAATTACTCATGAATTCTCATAAAAAACAGAAAATAGGTGTTTTTGGGCTTGGTAAAACCGGTATATCGGTTTACGAGGAATTGCAAAATAAATATGATGTAATTGTTTATGATGATTTAAAAGCAAATAGAGATATATTTGAAGAATTATATAGTAAAACCGCTATTACTGCTTTATCTGATTCAAGATGGCAAAATTTAGATAAAATTGTCTTAAGTCCTGGAATTCCTTTAACGCATGAGATAGTCAAGATTGCAAAAAATTTTAATATTTCAATCACTTCCGATATAGACTTATTATTTGAAAAATCAAGAAATTTAAACTTTATCGCCGTAACTGGTACAAATGGTAAAAGTACTACTACTGCTTTAATAAGCCATATCTTAAATAGTAACGGTTTAGACTATCCGGTTGCCGGTAATATTGGAGTTTCTGCTTTGCAAGCTAAAGCAAGTAAGGATGGGTATGTACTTGAATTGTCTTCTTTCCAGCTAGATCTAGTAAAAACCTTTACAGCTAAAATAGCAGTGCTTCTTAATATAACTCCCGACCATTTGGATAGACATCAAGACATGACCGGTTATATTGCAGCAAAATCTAAGATTTTTGATCGAATGGATAAAAAGAGTTATGCAGTAATTAATATCGATAATGATTATTGTCGTAAGATTTTTATGCTATTACAGCAAGAGCAGCGTATAAAACTAATTCCTTTTTCTGTTACTAAAATTCTTGAAAACGGTATTTCGGTAGTTGATGATAAAATTAAAGATAAAGATAATGATATAAGTTATAAATTATCGTTTAATAAAAATTTGCAAGGACTTCACAATTATGAGAATATTGCCGCAAGTTATGCAGTAGCTAAAATAATAGGAGTAGAACCTAAAAAAATAATTGAGTCTATAAGTAGTTTTCAAAGTTTACCTCATAGAATGCAATATATCGGTAGTATAAATAATATAAGTTTTTACAATGATAGTAAAGCAACAAATGCCATATCTGCCGTGCAATCAATTAAAGCACTAGATAATATTTACTGGCTTGCTGGAGGAATCCCTAAAGAGGGTGGTATTGAGGAAATAAAGCCTTATTTCAGTAAAATTAAGAAAGCTTATTTTTATGGTCAAGCTAAAGAAATATTTGCAAATACTGCTAAGAATATAGTAGATTTTGTAATATGTGATGATCTTGAGCAAGCCTTCGATCTTGCTTATAAGGATGCAATAGGTGATAATGCGGAGGTAAAAAATATCTTGTTAGCACCTAGTTGTAGTTCATATGATCAGTTTAAAAATTTTGAAAAGCGTGGAGAGTTGTTTATAAAATTGTGTAGTATACTGTCACCCTGTGGCTTGACCACGGGGCCTAGTTAAAAATACTAATAATATTAGTATTTTTTATTGTTTTTCTGGATACCGTGGACAAGCCACGGGGTGACATCGAGTGTGTTTTCCGATCCATGCAATAACATCATCAATATAGCCATAAAAGAATAGGAAAAATTTGAATAACGAAATATCTAATAACTTTATAAAATTATGGTGGCGGAGTACCGATAGGCAAATAATAATTTCTTTAATTATCTTATTTGCTTTTAGTCTAATGCTTGTTACTACCTCAGGTTCAGCAGTAGCAAGTAGAATAGGTCTTGAAGAAAGTTATTTTGCATCTAGACAAATATTTTATTTAGCTGCCGCTTCAGGGCTTATATTATTATTTTCATGTCTTAATAAGAAATGGTTAAGGCGTTTTGCAATAGTTGGGTTTATTGCTAGTATAGTTTTATTAGTAGCAGTTAAATTTTTTGGCTATGAAGTAAAAGGAGCAGTGCGATGGATTAATATTCTAGGTCTATCTATTCAACCTTCGGAATTTATCAAACCGTTTTTTGCAGTTGTTACGGGCTGGATATTATCGCTAAAATTTAATGATGATTTTCCAAGTTTTACGATTTGTGTAATACTTTATTCTATTGTTGCTATTCTCTTAATTATTCAGCCGGATTTTGGAATGCTTGTAATGATTACGGCAGTTTTTGGTATTCAGCTGTTTATTGCAGGTATGCCGATATTTTGGATTGTTCTAGCGGGTTTTTTAGGAATGATAGGAGTAACTGTTGCTTATTTTTGGTTACCTCACGTAACGCAAAGAATTAATTCATTTTTAGATCCCGATAGTAGCGAGAATTATCAAGTTAGTAAGTCTCTTAAAGCTTTTGAGCATGGCGGTTTATATGGACGCGGCCCAGGGGAGGGAGCAGTAAAGCAGCTACTACCCGATTCCCATACGGACTTTATTTTTGCCGTAGCTGGTGAGGAGTTTGGGGCTATTATTTGCCTGATTGTTATAGGTATATTTGCTTTTATAGTATTAAGAAGTCTTATTAAGTTATTAAATGAAACAGATAAATTTGTACAATTCGCTGCTAGCGGTATAATTGCACAATTAGGGCTTCAGGCAATAATTAATATGGGTGTGACTTTACATTTACTTCCTACTAAAGGTATGACATTGCCGTTTATTAGTTACGGTGGTTCTTCAACGCTTGCAATAGCTATCGCTACCGGTATGCTTCTTGGTTTTACAAGACACCGAACGCCGTTAAATTCGTACAAAATTCGTAATATTGAAATATGAAAAAAATCATTTTGGTAGCAGGAGGGACTGGGGGACATTTTTTTCCGGCAGTCGCTCTTGGGGAAGAGTTAGTGAAACGTGGGTATGAAGTTCATTTTATTACTGATTTAAGATGCAAAAAATATATAAAACAGGATATGAAAGTAATTTTTCATATCCTAGATTTAAAACGCTCAGGTAATATTTTCTTGTTTTTACCTAGGTTATCAATTGCAGTTTTAAAGGCTATTAGATTATTATATAATATCAGGTCTTCAGCTATTATAGGATTTGGCGGTTATCCTGTTATAGCTCCAATGTTTGCGGCAATTTTTTTAAGAGTACCGATTATAATTCATGAACAGAATTCTTACCTTGGAAAAGTTAATAAATTTTTTGTAAGCTTTACTAAAAAGATAGCTATTTCTTATGAAAAAATAAAAAATTTACCGGAATTTGCAAAAAGTAAAATAGTAGTTACCGGTGGGGTAGTTAGAGAGAATATTAGGGATATAATGTCACCCCGTGGCTTGACCACGGGGTCCAAAAAGTCTTTAATAAAACCACTGGACCCCGTGGTCAAGCCACGGGGTGACAAGCCTTCCACTGATAATATCTTTACTATATTCATCTTTGGCGGTAGTCAAGGAGCTAAGTTATTTTCAGAGCTGATACCTGCAAGTATCCAAATTTTAATGCAAAAACAGCCAGGTCTTGAATTAAATATAATCCAGCAAGCAGCATTAGATGATCAAGTAAAAATAAAAGATATATACTCGAAATTAAACATTAGTTATGAATTTGCCGAATTTTTTGAGAATATGGCATTGCAATATAAAGAAGCCGATTTAGTGATTTCAAGAGCAGGAGCATCTACTATAGAAGAATTGACCTATATAGGGTTGCCGGCAATCTTTATTCCACTGCCTAGTGCTGCGGATAATCATCAATACTACAATGCAAAATTATTGGAAGATAAAAAAGCAGGCTGGTGTTTAGAGCAGAATAATATTTCTGCAGGAAAATTAGCAGATAAAATACTCGATTTGATAAGTAATCCTAAGATATTAGAGGATGCTTCACAAAATTTATTAAAAAGAAGAAAAGAAGGGCATAAGCTATTAAGTAACCTAATAGAAGAGGTGATTTGAGTTTTGTTTTCCGTCATTGCGAGGAAAAACTGTAAGTTTTGATGAAGCAATCTCGTGCTAAAGTCCTGAGATTGCCACGCTCCTTTTAGTCGCTCGCAATGATGGGGTGGGAGACATACAACAAGACCAAAAATACCTCAGAATAACAATAATTTAATTAAGTACATAGCAGTTCGGCTCTTTATTCTTGCAAGTTTGGCTATTATGTGGCATTAATCATAATAGACTTCCTGCATAACTTGCTTCTAAGGGTAATTTGTGTGTCGATCTGGTACTCGTATCCTCACATACCAAAGCGTACGCTGCGGTGCTGCGTTCCGTGTCTCCTACAAATTCCTCCTTATTAGCTACGTTATACAGGAAGTCTAATAAAAGTTTTGGAATATAAATATATGTTAAAAAAAATTATAATATTATTTTTAGGAATGTTTTTACTTTCAGCTTGTACAGATAATTTTAGAAGCTATTTTCAAAGATCCGCAAATAATAGATTGGTTGATAGTAAAGGTGCTAAAGGCGGCAAGAGAAAACCTGTATATAATAATAAATATATTACTTTGGCTAAAAAGAATATAGTAGAAGATAATCTTGATGATGATAACGACGATGATGATGACTATGATAGTCCTTTAAGAGGAGAAAGAATCGATCCTGTAAAGAGAAATCGTGAAATGTATCTTAAGATGATTAAAAGGGATATAGCAAGGCAAAAAGCAGAAGCCGGCTTCGCTGAATCCGATGATGATATGACTTTAAGTAGAGCAAATAAAAAGGTTAGAAAAGACGATAGCGATAAAGAAAAAAAGATGCAAGAGGAATTAAATCAGATAAAAGCAATGCTTAGAGAAACTAAGCGTGATATATCAAAATATACTTGTCCAAATGCTACGGTAAACCAAAATTATGCACCGCCCGTTACAAATTATGAGCCTGTAAATTATCCACCGGTAAAAAATAGTAAGCCGTATAATAATAATTCTAAGGTAAAGCAAAAATTTATCCGTGAAGATGATGATAACGGCAGTAATGCTTGTTCGATATAATATATATTATTTCGTTGATCGCAGAAATCCAGACTTCTTTGCTTTCATCCCGTGGCTTGACCACGGGATGAAATAGTCAAGCCAGGGTATAACAATAATTTACTTTTTTTTAGCTTTCTGCTGCCGCAGGAATGACATATCATGTGATATATTTATTACTATTTAATAGGTATATTATGAAAAGTAAACTTTCAGCAAGTACTGCTAGTCTTACCTCTATAAAAACCCTATTGTTATTGAAATAAATGAGTTAGCAAAGACATTAGATGTTATAAAAGAACTTAAAAAAGCCTATGAGATAGCAGAAACAAAAGACCAGGTATTAGAAGCATTAAAGTTGTTGAATCAGCAAAGCAACAGCTTACAGATCAAACAAAAGAATTATGCAACAAGTTAAGCGATGCTAGTATATGTATTACTTATTTATTGGCTAAAAAAAGTGGTAAAGAATCGTTAAAATTTTTATCACCATACTTATTACAAAAAGCATCTGATTTTGATTATATTGAACAATATATTCCAAAGGAATATATAAAGAAAAGTAATCAAGATGATGCTATGGAATTGCTTGGTAAACGCGAAGTAAGAGACTATTTAGATCAAAAGTCTTCTGAGTTAGCAAATAAATCGCCTGTACCGTCTACCCCTTCTATAACGGACACATTTAATTATGATAGTGATGAAATTACGGTTACCGGAGAAGAGAAAACGACGCTGAATACTGAACAAGCTTGATATAACACTAATAGCAAATTACTTTTGTAATTTGCTATTAGTAATACATCTTTATTCACAATTAATACTCGTGCTATCCCCCCCCCCCCCCCCCCCCCCTCCATCATTTCCCAAACGTTTTAATGCTTGTATAGTTTTTACTATACCACAACATCTTGATTTATAAGCGACATATCCAATAGGAAGTCCAAATATAAGTGCTACACCGATAATATTGAAACTCAGATACATCCAATCATTAGTACTATATTGTGAAGTTTCTACTTCAGATGAATTATTATTAAGGTTACTTATTGTTTCTACCCAATTTTCTAGATATGAATTATTTGACACTGCAATCTCCTTCGCTATTCCTATCTTTTAGAATAGGATAAATATTGATTGCGTATCAAGTATTAATTTTTTTTTAGTTATTTTAATGTAAATATAGAGAGACTCAATAAGAACCTAGATAATTACAAATTAAGATTTCCAATTTAGTTCCGGATAGTTTCTAATTTCAGCTTTGTAATTGCTATTTTTTAACCATCTCTTAGCTGCTTCTAAATATAGAAAAATTATCGGTGTGATGTAAAGAGTAGGTAATTGCGATGTGAGTAGACCACCGACTACGGCAAGTCCTAGCGATCTTCTCTCTGCTCCCGTTGCTCCGACTCCAAGGGCAATAGGCATGCTCCCATTAATGCAGCTAAGGTAGTCATCATAATTGGTCTGAATCTTATTATACATGCTTCATAGATTGCTTCATGCGAAGATTTATTGCCGGTTCTTTCAAGTTCTAAAGCAAAATCAATAATCATAATAGCGTTTTTCTTGACGATACCGATGAGCATCATAAGCCCAACAAATCCGTACTTATCAAGTTCGCTATTAAATATTAGCAACGTAAGTAATACTCCAAATATAGCTGTAGGCAGTCTTGAAAGTATGGTTATAGGATGTACAAAACTCTCATATAACATGCCAAGGATAATGTAAATAACTATAACGGCAAGTCCAAGTAGTAAGCCAAGATCGGAAAAAGACGACTGAAATGCTTGAGCCGTTCCTTGGAAACTTCCCGTAATCGTAGTCGGCATTTGTAACTCTCTTATAGCTTCATTGACTTTTGGAACGGCATCACTAATTGAGTAGCCGTCTTGTAAGTTAAATGACACCGTAACCGAAGGTAATTGTCCGAAATGTGAAATACTAAGCGGACCGACATTATTAACAATTTTAGCAAGTGTCGTTAGCGGTACTAAATTGCCGTTTGCAGAGTTAATATTGACTAAAGATAACATTGACGAATCGGTTTGATGTTTTGGATCTAGCTCTAAAATAACGTCATATTGAGCTGTTGGGGTATATAATGTTGAAATTTGCTCAGCACCGTAAGCTGCATATAAGATATTCTGTATTTGTTCAACTGATATACCGAGTTTTGCAGTTTTATATCTATCAATCTGCACTAAAGTTTGTGGCTGTGCTATTTGTAAATCCGACGTTACGTCAATAAAACCTGGCAGCCGTGTGAACTTGTCTTTTAATTTCGGTGCAAAGCTAAATAGCTCATCTTGATCGAGTCCTTGTATAGTATATTGATATTGGCTTTTGGTTGCTTGTCCTCCGATTGTGATAGTGGGTACGTTTTGGATATAGACCCTTAAACCTACTAGATGATTTAGTTTTGAGCGTAACTGGTCTATAACGGCATCGGCACCTATGCTTTGATTACGAGGTTTTAAGCTAATAAAAATCGTACCCTGATTGACGGCAGAATTGCTACCTGAAACCCCTACAGCTGAAAAAAATGAATCTATGTTAGGATTTTTAGTAATACATCGCTTACCTGCTGTTGTTCTTTTACCATCGCATCAAAAGAAATAGTTTGAGCGGCTTCGGTAAAAACTAAGATTTGTCCCGTATTGGAATCAAGGCATAAAGCCTTTACGGACTTTCCCGAATAAATAAGCCGTTGCGATGATTACTAAGAGAAATATAAGCATAGTAGTTTTTGAATGCTCTACTACCGTTTTTAGACTGCTACCGTATTTTTGTTTGACATATTCAAAGGCTTTTTCTGTTAGTAATAACTCGTCATTGCGAGGCGTCAAAGACGCCGTGGCAATCTCGGTTTGTTGTCCTGAGATTGCTTTGTCACTACGTTCCTCGCAATGACGATCTTTCAAAAACACGTTACATAACATAGGAGTT